>JABWBZ010000127.1 GCA_013359335.1 bacterium | reverse complement strand
TACAACGTCCTCGCTTACCTGGACATCGGTCCGACCCTCGCCAACATGTATGAGCAGATGTTCGCGCAAATGGGCAGCGCTATGATGCCCGATGGGATGAGCGGCATGATGGACATGGCGATCACCATGTACCGCAGCTATCCGCCGATGGCGATGGGGCTCACCCTGCTCGACGGGCGTTCGCTGACGATGGACTATGCTGTCGGTTCGTTCAACATCAGCGAGATGGAAGCGGCGATGGGGCTTGATCCGATGACCATCCCCGCCCCGGTCAGTCTCGACTTCGCGCAGTACATCCCCGCCGACGCGCCGATTGTCATTCACAGCACCGGCGCGGGCGAAAGCACCAAGCGTTCGCTCCAGGTCATGGCGTACATGGTGGATGCCTTCAAAGAAATGGCGTTCATGTTCTCGGACATGGGCAGCGGCAGCGGCATGGACGACATCCCGCAGTTTGTCCGTGACATCACGGGCAACGATGTGCGCGCGTTCATCAATCTGTCGTTCGCGGGCATGACCGGGTTGAACCTTGAAAAAGATGTGCTCGACCACATCAACGGCAATTCAGCGTTCTATCTGCGCTTCCTGCTGTCGGATGTCCTCGGCTACACGCTCGATGGCGCGATCATCATCGAAAACGCCGAGCCGGATGCCATGCAGAAGATTTTCGACGGGCTGGTCGGCGCGCTCGAACAATACGACGCGAATTTCGAGCTTGAAGGCGAAGCGGTCAGCCTCCCCGGCGTGATTCGCGGATTCTTCCCCGCTGGCATGCCCGAAGAAATGATGGCTGCGCCCGAACTCGACTTCATGTTTGGCTTGGACGACAATCTGTTCGCGTTCGGCACACGGCAGGCAGTTGAGTTCAGCCTCGATGCATCGGGCGACAGCCTCGCCGATGACCCGGCATACAGCGAAGCGGCGCAGTATTTCCTCGACGACACCGTCATGGTGTGGTATCTGGGCTTCGCGCCGATTGCCGAGGCGCTCAATGTCGTCGCCGCGAGCGACACGGTGGACAGTTTCACCGCTAACGACCTGGAAATGGTCAGCACAGCGCTGAGCATCTTCAGCAGCGCGTCGATCACCGCGAGCCTGGATGAGAATTACAGCGGCGTCGCGCGTTTCGTCCTGACGCTGGCGGAGTGAAATTGAACCGCCAAGACGTCAAGAACGCCAAGTATTAGAGATTGTAGGGGCGAACCGACGTGTTCGCCCTTATGATTTGCTGAAGTAGGTTCTGCTTCGGCGAACTGATTCGGAAAAACGCATTTCATGCATTGAAACGATTGAAAATGGCGTAGAACGCGCGTTCTAAGTCTGGCGCGGTAGAATTATCGTAAATTTCATACTCTACCGTGCCCTCTTTTGTTTCAATCGGCTGGTCAATAGAAAATGCTTTTAATCGTTTTTTTCGTAAAAAATCAATACAGTGGTTGGAAGCAATTTTGTATAACCACGTGGAAAAAGCATATTCGTTGTTAAAGTTCGCCAGCGCCTGAAACGCCTTGATAAACGTTTCCTGCACTAAATCATCCACGTCATTAGGGTGTGAGTGCATCATCCGGCGAATTAAACTTGTAATAGCGCCACGATATTTTTTTTCCAACATCTTAAATGCTGATTGTTCCCCACTTACAGCACGTTGGATAAGTTCCATATCGTCCTGACGCGACAATACCTGCCTCTCCTGTTTTGATAATTTCAGTGTTTGCAAAATCGCCATGATATTTTGTTCGACGGTTAGTTTTCTGAAAATCGACGCTTCCTGTGAAAGATAACCGATGCCGAGCCGCGCTCTTCGGTACATCGCGTAGTGTTTGATATTGGTTTTATCGAAAAAAATTTTTCCGGCATTCGGTTTGATCATGCCCGTGATCATGTGGAACGTCGTCGTTTTACCGGCGCCGTTGGGGCCGAGCAAGCCGACGATTTCACCCTGCGTGACGTCGATGTGCACGCCGTCGACCACTTTGCGTCCGCCGTATTTTTTGACCAATCCTTCCGCGCGCACGGTCACGCGGGCTTCGCGGTTATGATCGATATAATCGGCGATCGGAACTTCCGCCGTTACGTGCGTCACGGGATGTACGTTTTCACTGCTCATTGTTGTATGTTTGGATGGACACGGTTTTCAAATTGATTAGGGTAGTAGGTTCCTTCAGTACCGCCTTGAACGCGGAATTTTTTTAATTTCGAATGATCGTCAAAGAATAAAACCATCGACGGCCCGGAAATTTCATTGACGCCTTCTTTTGTTTCGAGGTAATACAGATTATATGCATTACCTTCGGCGAACATTAAACTGAGTTTTTTATTAACGATGTCCATCGAAATTGTTTTTGCCGTCAGCCGGTTGGTCTTCTTGGCAACTGAATCGGCCATGGACGTAGCCGTGGCATTGCCGCGGATGTGAATCGTCTTGATCTCACGTTTGTCAAATTGAACCGTAATGCGATCGCCGCGAACGTCGCTGAGATCGTAATGCGCTTGCGGATTGCTGTCCAATTCCAGTAATTCCTTTTGGGTTTGATAAACGGCGAGATCCGACGTTGTGACCAATTTTTCACGGATAAGAATCACGCTGTCTTTGACGACGACTTTATGGCTGTCCATAAAGGATTGCACGAACAGTCCGCGCACGGTCAATTGATCGTCGCTGCGGTACATTTTGGGCTTGCCTGCGGCATCGAGAGCCGGTTTAGAGGGTAGGCCGCGGCTCATGCGGGCAATGTTTTGCCCCTGGTATTTGGTGCTGTCGTACTGGATCATATAAGGATGTCCCGTCGCATACGCGTATTTTCTCTTGACGTCGTAAAAACCTTTGTCGCCGTAAATCGTCACCGATTCGAGACTGTCGAAAATCACGACTGAACCTTGCGCGATCAGTTGTTCGATATTTTGATAATAAACCAATGAATCGGCGACCAGCGTCGTGGAACTGTCGACGAAAATAACATTGCCTTCACAGACGGCTTTTTTCGTTTTGGCATAATACCGTGCTTTTTCACAGAAGATCGTACGATGGCGGTCGTTCAATACCACATGGCCGATTAAAATAGCCGTCTGCAATTCTTTAAAAAAAGCCGCTTCGTCGCACGTCGCCGTAATGGTGTCTTGTGAAAACCGCACGTTGCCGGTAGCGCGCATCACGTCTTTGTTATCCACGCGCTGATTTTCCAGTTCGTCCGCACTTTCAAGTTTAAGCGGAGAGTAAGATTGCTGTTTCGTTCGCGCCGAATTAAGCGAATCGAGATTCTGAGCCGTAAGAGAACCGATCGCCATCGAACAGAAAACAATGTACCGTGTTAATTTCATTGTTTTTCGTTTTTCATAAAATCATCGATTTCTTTATCGAGATTATGTTTTTTCTCCGAATCGCTGCGCGAGTGAATGGTGCCGGTGCGCAGATCGACTTCACGCCCGCTTTGCCCGAATGCGCGTTTCATTTTCCAATGATTGAGATTTCGGTCCGATTCGAATTCATAGCCGTTAAGCGTATCCTCTTCAGTGGTGATGGTTACGAATCCGTCGGCGAAAATTTTCTGTTTGGCGTCGTCCCAGATGATTTTTTGCGTGCGCATGGTAATGCCGCTGTCAGAGACGATGTACACGTTGCCGAGGGCGAGCAGGCTGTTGGGCTGGCTTTTGATCTCGCCGCTGTCCGCCGTCAACGTCATCTGGTGCCGGCCTTCTTCATACACGTCGAGTTGGATGCCTTGGTTGAACGTTGTCAGTTGCCATTTGTCCCAGCGCATCATGTGTTCGTATTGCAATTCAGCGCTCACAACGCCGTCCGTGGAGAAAATGGCTTTTGATTTCCATCCTTCCTGATTAGGAATATTTTGATCATTGCCGGAAGGAGGTTCATTTTCCTGCCAGTCGGAACAAGCGAGGAAATTTAGTGATAACAAAAAATACAAACTCAAGATGTTGGAACGAAATATATCGGACATACTGTTCTTGCTCGTTACCTTTTTTGCCTTATACTTTCAAATAAGCTAAAGCATTCAAGTGTTTCAATTCGTCCGCGTGATATTGCAGATGCCGGATCGCGGTGGAATAAATTTCACTTCGCGCGCGATCGCTGATCACGATATTGTACAGTCCGGAACCTTTGGTGCGAGCCATTTGCCGCATGACCGCGTACGTTTCTTTAGATACCACCGCTTGATCTGAAAACATTTGCATATCTTGCGGGCAATCTTCACAGACAATCCGGCCTTTGTCGATGTTAAACTGCAGCTGTCGATGCGCGGCGATGTCCTCACAGAAACGGCAACGTTCCAATTCCATTTTGAAACCTAGCAGATCCGCAAGCTGAATCAAAAAATTTAAGAATCCGTTCACGGCAGGTTTCACCGGGCTATTCATGCCCTCAAGCGTTTGCGTAAGCAGTTCGAATAACGCCGTATTTTCCTCATTACCGTGGATAACTTTGTTACAAATTTCAATCATGGACAGCGCGGCGTACATCCGGTCAAGATGGTCGTGAATGTTCAAAAACGGATTGATAATCGATACATCCGAAATGTATTGCAAATCCCGCGCCTCGCGTTCATAAAAAACCACCGATAAGTGTGTAAAAGGTTCCAGCGATCCGCCAAATTTACTTTTAATATTACGCGCGCCTTTGGCGATCATGGTAATTTTGCCGTGATCTTTTGTAAAAGTGGTCAGAATTTTGCTGGTCTCACCGTAAGGAATGACCTTTAAAATCACTGCTTCGGTTTTTCGGATCGCCATTTTTTATCGGTATTGGCTTAATTTTTGCTTGAAGCAACTTATAAGTTTTAATTCCCAAAATCAATAGGAAATTAGGGCTTCGGCGGGCATTTTGGCCCGAAAATTTGCTTGCATTTTACTTGTAAATACAATATGTTCGATTACAAATCAAAGGGGTTATCATGGGCAAAAAATGGATTTTGACTATTTCGTTGTCGGCAATTTTGGCCATAGTTTTGCTTGTTGTCTTTCAAACCAAAGTTTTGAGCGGGCATGCGCAGCAAAACGGACCGGTGATTCAATTTGAAAACAAAACCCACGATTTCGGTAAAATCGCCGAAGGTGAAATGGCCGAGCATGTTTTTAAATTTACCAATGCCGGATCGGATTCGCTCAAAATTTCCCACGTTCAAGCTTCGTGCGGGTGCACGGCGGCGCTTTTGAGTTCGACAGCGATCGCCCCGGGTGAAAGCGGGGAAATCAAAGCCACTTTCAATTCAAAAGGTCGCGTTGGGAAAACGCGTAAGACGATCACGGTGACGTCCAATTCAGTAGTTTCGCCCCAGACGATTTTGACCTTTTTGGTAGAGGTTGAACCGGCGGATGGCAAAAAAACGGATACGGCCAGCCAGAAATAATTCAGGTATCGTATGAAAAAAATAAAAGTTCTCGTTGCCAAGCCTGGCCTCGACGGACATGACCGTGGCGCCAAAGTGATTGCCAGTGCGCTTAGGGATGCCGGCATGGAAGTGATCTACACCGGCCTGCGTCAAACGCCAGAAATGATCGTTCAAGCGGCTATCCAGGAAGACGTCGACGTCATCGCGATCAGCATTTTGTCGGGTTCTCACATGACTTTATTTCCGAAAATCATCGATTCGATGAAAACGGAAGGCCTCGACGGCGTTCTGCTCATCGGCGGCGGCATTATTCCCGATAAAGATTCCGAACAATTAGAAAAAATGGGCGTGGATAAATTATTCGGCCCTGGCACTTCAACATCCGATGTGGCCGAGTATATTCAACAATGGTATCGAACTCACCGCGAACTCCAAAACGCCTGACGGAATTCGTTTCCAACTCTTCTGATTAATTAGAAGCCATCTCAAAAATGAAATTGCGTATTTCTAGCCAAGCCGCAAGAGGTATTTAACCTTACGCCTTTGCAGCCTGCGCAGTGCCTGCGGCAGTTTTTAGAAAATATTTCAAAAAATAAATATAACGTCTTTTAATAATTGCATGTCAGACATAACGACCATATTCTGGGATCTCGGCGGCGTGGTATTGACGAATGCCTGGGATCGTGAACAGCGCGTCAAAGTGTTGAACGAGTTCGGCATTACCGATCCGGCCATGCTCAATGAATTTGGTGACCGGCACCGCGAAGTGGCCGCGCTGTTTGAGACCGGACAATGCTCGCTCGACGAGTATCTTGACATGACCGTTTTCGGTTTGACGAACGGATTTACCAAAGAAAAATTCATTCAGAAAATGTTCGAGCAGTCGAAAGCCATTGACGGCATGAGCGTCTTGCAGAGCATTGCAGCGTCCGGCAAGTATTTTTTGGCTACGCTGAATAACGAATCGAAAGAACTCAACGAGCACCGGATCAAACAGTTCAAACTCGATAATTATTTTAATGCGTTTTTTTCTTCGTGTTATCTCAACCGAATGAAACCTGATCCCGATATCTATCGCACTGCCCTGAGTATTACTCAAAACGCTCCGGCGGAATGCGTGTTCATCGATGATCGCGCACAAAACGTGCAGGCGGCGAATCGTGTCGGAATCCATGCCATTCAATATCAAAATCCCGGCCAATTGACGCAGGCGCTGGCCTCATTGGGCGTGAAATTGTAACCGCCATGCCTTTTGAATCTCTTACCAAAAACAAACTCAAACAGTTTTCGCTCATTCACGACAAAAAATTCCGTCAATCTTCCGGAACTTTTCTGATTGAAGGCCTTCATTTATTCGAAGATTTTCTCAAAAGCAAGGCTGAAGCCGAATGGATTGTAATCGATTCGGCTTTTGAAGAAACTTATCCTGAAATTGCGCGAATACTCCAAAAGAAATTTTTGGCGATAACATACCGCGTTTCACAGCGCGATTTTTTGAAATTATCCGATACGTTGCATCCACAAGGTATTCTGGCCGCCATTCGTCAACCGTCGGTTCCGCAAAAAATATTCGGCAGCGATCATGAAATTATTATCGCATTGGATCGGATCAGCGATCCTGGAAATTTGGGCACGATGATTCGCTGTGCCGATTGGTTCGGGGTAAAAAAAATAATTACCAGCCCTTCGTGTGTGGAAGCGTACAATCCGAAGACGGTACGGGCAACGATGGGTTCTATTTTCCGGGTTTCATTATATCAGAATATTGAGTTAAGACCACTGATCGATCAAGCGCGTAACGCTCGCTGTAAGGTATGTGCCGCCGATATGGAAGGCGGAAGTCTTTCGGAATTACCGCGTTTCGACAGCGTACTGTTGCTTATAGGAAGTGAAGCGCACGGTCTTACAAAAGATTTAATAACTCAGAGCGACGTGACCGTACGAATTCCGAAGTTCGGCGAGGGTGACTCGCTCAATGCCGCGGTCGCGTGCGGGATTATTTTACATGAAATTCGAGCGAAACAGGCATGAGTGTGCTGCATGAAACAATGCTGAATGATGCCAGGGCTATTTTTGATGCAAGTTTAAAAGCCGTTCACGCGCATGAACTTATTCGGCGTGCCGTGGCCATTGATCGATCGATTCTCACGGTCGGGCAGCGAAGTTATGATCTGGACTCATTTGAACGAGTTATCGTGATCGGCGCCGGCAAGGCGTCGGCGGCCATGGCTGAAGCCATTGAAGATTTATTCGGAGAAAAAATTACCGGCGGCGTAGTTGCCACGAAATACGGGCATACGCGGCCATTGAACAAAATTCAAGTGATCGAAGCCGGCCATCCGTTGCCGGATGAAAGTAGTTTGCAGGCCGGCGACGCTATTCAACGCGCCGCTGAAATGGCCAATAAAAACGATTTGGTTGTGCTTCTGCTTTCAGGCGGTGCGTCCGTTTTGATGGCATCGTTTAAAAAATATTTTACACTGGAAGATTCGATCTCGCTCAATAAACAATTGCTGTCATGCGGCGCTAACATTCATGAAATGAATGTTATCCGGAAATGTATTTCCAATATTCACGGGGGAAAATTGGCTAAGTCAATTTATCCGGCGACATGCTTGAGTTTGATCATTTCCGACGTAATTGGTAATCGGCTGGCTGATATTGGATCGGGTCCGGCTTATCCGAATGACTCATCGGCGGATGAAGTGTATACTATTTTGCGAAAATATAAATTGGATCAGTGGTTGCCGCGAATAGAGAGCGAAGATGTCGATTCCGAATTTTTTAAAAATGTCGATAACATGATCATTGGCGACAATGACAAAGCGCTTTCAGGATGCGAAGCCACGGCGCATTCGCTGGGGTATGAATGCCGCCGCGCGCGCGAAATGTTCGCCGGGGAAGCGCGCGAGGTTACCGTCAAATTCATCAACGAGGCGCTCGCGTTGAAGTCGAGGATAACAAAACCGTTGTGTTATATCGGCGGCGGCGAAACAACCGTTACGCTCAGCGGTCATGGCAAAGGCGGCCGCAACCAGGAAGCGGTTTTGTCGGGAATGATGACACTCAAAGACGCGAGACCTTATTTATTTTTCTGCGCCGGCACGGATGGGACGGATGGTCCCACGGATGCGGCCGGTGCGTGGGTTTCGGATAAAATTTATCAAAAGGCGATTGAAAAAAACATGAACGGCCTGGAATATTTAAATAATCATGATTCGTATAATTTTTTTGAAAAAACAAGAACGCACATTCGTACCGGTCCGACGATGACGAACGTCATGGACGTGATGATGCTGATATTGCCATAAGGTAAGTTTATGAAAAAAATTGCCATTCACGATGCAACGATCATAACCATGGATGAGAAACGGAGCGTCCGTCGCGCCGATATTTTAATCGAAGGTTCAATTATTTCTAAAATTGGAAACCTGAAACCGGGCGATTACAAAAACGCCACGCGTATTCGCGCGGACGGCTTGACGGCGACGCCCGGATTGATTCAAACACACGTTCATCTATGTCAGACTTTGTTCAGAAATCTTGCTGACGATCTTGAACTACTGGATTGGCTGAAATTGAAAATCTGGCCTTTCGAAGCAGCCCACACGCCGGCGTCAATCCGGTCTTCCGCACGGCTGGCGTTGGCGGAATTGATCCGCGGCGGTACGACGACGATTTTAGACATGGGCACCGTACATCATCACGATTATATTTTCGAACAAATTGAAGCGTCGGGCATCCGCGCTTTTTCAGGCAAGGCGATGATGGACGAATGCCCGGGTGGCCCCAAAGGATTGGAGGAAAGCCGCGCGTGGTCGATCGGCGAAAGCTTGCGCCTTAAACGTGACTGGCATAACCGGGCCGATGGCAGAATTCAATTTGCTTTTGCTCCCCGTTTTGTCTTATCTTGCAGTGAGTCTCTGTTATGTGATGTTCGCGATCTCTCGCGCGATGAAAACTTGCTG
>JABWBZ010000126.1 GCA_013359335.1 bacterium | reverse complement strand
ATATTACGGTACCAAGACAAAACCGACGCCTAATTACTAAATGCGAAAATTGGTATTATTCCTTCTGATACGGTGTGTATAGAAGGTCATTGAAATTTGAAAGGACGCCTCAATGAAGGTGTTTGAACTTAGGAAGCAATACAAAGTTGTTTTTGAGATTTCGCTGATTTCCGCGTTATTTCTTGTAACGATCTTATTTCAGATTATCGGCTTCGGCAAGATTACCGGTGAAATCGAAAAACCGACTTTTCAACTTGAAGTTGCTAAAATTGATTTGACGCAACAGATCAAACGTCCGCCTCCGCCGGCTCGGCCGGCTGTTCCGATTGCGTCGGAGCAGGAAACGCTTTTAGGCGATGAAACGATCGACGATACGGATATCGATTTAGAGGAAATTCCGCCGCCGCCGCCGCCGCCGCCGAAAAAAGACGAAAATGAAGAAGCGGACGTGTTCGTCGCTTACGATACGCCGCCGGAACTCAAAGGCGGATATGAATTTATCCGTAAAAACCTTAAGTACCCGGATATGGCCCGGCAAGCCGGGATTGAGGGTAAGGTGCTGATCAAAGCCGTTATCGATGAAAACGGTAACGTTATGCGTGCCGAAGTTTTAAAAGAAGACGGTAACGTCGGATTCGGCCAAGCCGCCGTTGACGTCGTTATGAAATGTAAATTTAGCCCCGCGAAACAACGCGATAAATCCGTAAAAGTAGCTATTACGTTGCCGATTACTTTCAAGCTTAAGTAATATTTAGAATACTTAGACAGAATTTCCGTTAATAAAAAAGCTCACAGTAAAAAAACTGTGAGCTTTTTGGTTTATATTTATAATTCTACACAAATTCCGTCCTGCATTCGGGGCATACTCTGTCTTTTTTTTTCAATTTTTCCACGTAGCCTTTTGAATATACTTTTCTGCAAGTTTTACAAATCACGCGATGTTCGAAACAAACGGGGTGATTGGTAGCCGAACAATGAAACGCGTGTTCTTCGCATAATTTTTTGCCGCATTCGGTACAAGTGGTCAGGCATTGGTCGCACATGATTTCATGGCCGATGTCGCAGGCATGGGAGTGCTCATCGCAGGAAGCGTGGCCGCATTGACTGCAGGTAATCGCACAATCATGACAAATAGCGGCATCACAAATGTGGCAATTGAGCGCCTTGCTCGTATCCGTATATGTTTTTTTACATGCTTTGCAGGTGAAAATACAGTGGGAACATCCGATTTTTCCATTGCTGGATAAAATGATTTTGTCCATCTCAAGACGGCATCCCGGGCATGGGCCGTAATCAATTTCACCGGTATAATGGTCGAAGACCACCGGCAGTTCGAGTTCCATATCCAAATGGTTCGGCTTCAATTTGAGCATAACATCCGTTTCAGCGCGCTCGATGACGTGATAACTGAGCAGTTTAATCACGATGCGGAGTTTGTGATTATTAATTTCTTCCTTTAGCTTATGATCGAGTTCACGCTGCAAAACCATGCGCTTTTCTTCATAACTGGGCTGATTGCGATGCAATTCCTGCATCTGGGCGGTATAAAATCCTTTAATACGCGAGACGTTATGATGCAGACGTTTGTGGATGTCGTTTTGAAGTAACTTACCCTGATCCTGCGCCCGCTGCGAGACGGCTTTCAGGCATTGGCGAAATTGCAATTCAATATCCTTACGTGAAATCTCAATAGCGCCTTTCTGGGATAAAGAAGTGAGGCTGTTGCTCAAGACGTCGTTGGTATAATAAGCCCCCGCGTCAAACACCGTATTTCTTTGATCGATGCCAATTGAAAAAAGTTCTTCCGATTTTTCATCCGACAAAAATGTTACTTTAAAATTGAAAACGACATCCACGGCCCGGTCTTTTTTTAATTTCATGGAAATAACGTCGCCGTTATCAATCCGGAGCAATTGATCGATGCGCTCTTTAGTCGGTTTATTCTGTTCCGCAAGTTTACTGACTATTTTAACGCCGCGATCCTGCAGCAAATTATAAATGGTATTGAGGACATAGCTGCCATGCGTGACCAATTCGGCATCTTCATTGACGTCTTCGGCCTCGAATACTAATTTAAGAGCGTCCTGCCCAAAAACTTCTTTCAATTCATCGGATAAAGCAACCGATAAATGCGAGTCATGGTCGTCAACAGCAGATTGATTAATCTCAAAAAATTTTCGTACGAATGGTTTCATAACGATAAAAAAAGAGAATTCCGATTTCGGAATTCTCTTTGAATAATAAAAATGACGATCAATTTATTTTTTGCAGCAATCCGGTAATTTTTCAAATGCGGCGGCGTCTGCTTTTTTTTCATTGGCATCGTAACCGGCCATGACGATCGCTTGTTCAATATCCGAAACTTTGGCCAGGGCCGGCATGAATTCGACCGTCGCCAGTTTAGTGTCCGTGTCGACCATCACGGCGCTGACGCCGTTAACTTTTTTGACAGCGGTAGTTATGGTATTGGCGCATTCGCCGCAAATAGCCGTCGGGAGTTTAATGACAGCTTTTTCAGCCAGAACGTCTTTCTTTTCATCGGATTTTCCGCAGGCCGAAAGCATTAAACCGAATACCGTTAGCAACGTTAATAAACGAATCATAAAGACCCTTACGATTGTGGATTGGTTTGATTTTCTTTTTTTCTATAAAGAATGGATAACGGGATGAGCACTAAGTATCCAATACTGACCAGAATCGGGGCAATGGTCGTCGAAAGTGCGCCGTAAACCGGGCCCGTATTCATGCAAATATAACCGATAATGATCACTAAAATTCCGGCAAAAAATATATAATAATTTTCAGCCGTGAATGGAAGCGCCGATTTTTTGGCCGTTTGTTTCTTGACTGCGGAGGTTTTTTTTAGATTAGTCGACATAGATTCCTGTGGATTTAAAATTAGCGATGGCAATATAGAAAAATCGAATTCGAATGTCAATTGCGATTTATGAAGCAAAAAGGCCGTCTTCAGGTATTGTTAAGTCGTTGAACCGTGCAGCCTTTCCAATAAAAGTCTGAACGGCCTGAATTCCGGATTCGCCTAAATCGATGCTAAATGGATTGACGTACAAGCGAATATGACTTTCAATCACTTGATCGTCGAGTTCCTGCGCGTGACGTTTGACATACGAGCGCGAAGATTCCGGATAGACAAAAGCGAATTCGATGCTGCGGCGCAATGCGCGATTTAGTTTTTGAATAACAGAATGATCCAATCGCCGCTGTGCGACGATTCCGCCGAGCGGAATCGGCAGCCGGGTTTGCTGTTCCCAAAATTCACCGAGATCCTGGATTTTGATCAATCCTTTGCTTTCATAGGTAAAACGATTTTCGTGAATGATCACACCGGCTTTAATATCTTCATTCAATAACGCCGATTCGATGCCGGAAAAAATCAATGACCGGGCATGAACTTTTCTTCCCAAAAAATATTGGAGCAAAAAATTGGCCGTTGTGAATTGACCCGGGATACCGATGTCGTTATCGGCAACCGTATGGATGTCCAGCGGATATTTACTGATCAGGAGCGGGCCGCAATGGTGACCGAGTGCGCTGCCTGAATGAAGCAAACTGTAATCCCGAAGAATATGAATCAACGCGTGATAGCTGATTTTTGTAATATCCAATTCGTTACGAAAGGCTTTTTGATTGAGTTGCTCGACGTCGGCCAGAACCGGCTCGAACTTTAGTCCTTCCGTATCAATTTTATTGTGCACCAATGCATCGAACATGAAGGTATCGTTGGGGCAAGGGGAATAGCCGATCGTAAGTTTCATGGATTTGAGTTGGTGAGTAAATTCAAAATAAAATTCTGAACATTTTGGCTGGCCAATTCGATTTTCCAATTCTGTGTGTTGCGCGGTTCGACGTAATTGGAAACGGCGCGAAATTCAAGATAGGGCACCGATTCTTGCATACAAACGTACGCCACTGCGCCGCCTTCCATGTTTTCGAAATCGGGATTGTAACGTTTTTGAGCGTCAGCAATTCGCCGATCATCTCCGTTCACCGTATTGATAGTCAGGCTTCGGCCAGGGATTACGTGTGCGTCAATTCTAAAAAAATCTGAAGGTTGATGAACATTGACGATGCAATTAAATACGGTTTTGCCATTTTTTTCGAAGAGTTTGAATCCCATTTTTTCTAAATCGATGAAATTTCCCTGAGAGTCGGTTGCTCCTAATTCTGAAAAAATTTCATCGTGAATATGGACCACGCTGCCAAGTGGAATTTCTCGCCTGTAACTTCCGCAAATCCCGATATTCACAACCAGATCGTAAGCTTGTTGAGCCAGTGTTTTAGTCAGAAAATAAGCCGTGTTCATCATCCCGATTCCTGTCGCTAAAATCGAAATGGCATGCGAATTGATAGTTCCGTGAACAACTGAATTCTCCGTACGAGGATGAATTAATTGTTTGGAAATGTGTTCCGATTCAAACGCTGTGGCGGTGACGATCAAAATTTTCATAGGCGGGGCGATTCATGCTTCGGACAGAAGCTCGAATTTAATTTAAAACGGGGAGCGAGAGATTTTTGTCGATCAATTGGTCCAGTTCGCCGTCTTCGTATGTTTTCAAAACATGATACAACGCATCGCGCTCGACCGGTTTGCGTCCGGCGTCTTTGATCAGTTTGATCAATTCGCGCTCGGTCATACCGTGCGCGCTGTCGGTTCCGGCCATACTCATGATGCGTTCTTCGAGGATGGTGCCTTCGATTTCATTGGCGCCGTAGCTCAAGGCCATTTGTGCAAGGCGTTTACCAATAACGACCCAGTAAGCTTTGATGGTTGGGAAATTATCCAGCAAGAGCCGCGGAACGGCGATCATTTTCAGATCTTCGAACGCGCTGACTTCTGGCAAATTTTTCAGGCGATTATTTTCATGCTGATATTTAAGGGGAATAAATGTATTGAACGATCCTTTAGCGCCTTTGGCCTTGCCGGCGTCCTGAAGGTTGCGGAGTTTCATCAAGTGATCGACGCGCTCTTCGTAACGTTCGATATGACCGTACAACATCGTAGCATTGGTGAGCAGGCCGAGTTCGTGCGCCATCGCATGCACGGCCAACCAGCCTTCGGCTGTGGATTTTTCATCGCAGATTTTTTTGCGAACGCGATCGGCGAAAATTTCTGCGCCGCCACCGGGCATCGCTTCAAGGCCCGCCGCCATGAGTTGGGACAATACCTCGCGAATCGTCATCGTATAATGGTGCGCGTAATATTCGATTTCAACGGCCGTAAAACCTTTGATGTGAATGTGCGGCGCCGTTTCTTTGATCGTGCGCAGCATGTCCGTGTAATAGCTAAACGGCAGAGTAGGGTGTAACCCGGATGTGATGTGAATTTCTTGTATCCCGTTTTTCATGCCGTCCTGCACGCGTTTGGCAATTTCCTCCATCGTCATCGTGTAACCGCCTTCTTCGCCCTCGCGGCGGTAGAACGAACAAAACATGCAGGAATATTCGCAGATATTGGTCGGATTCAATTGGCGGTTGCGTACAAAGAAAGACCGATCGCCGTGCAAACGTTCACGGACAATATTCGCGAGATAACCGACGGTTGTCAAATCGCGGGTTTCATACAACCTCATTCCGTCGTCAAAACTCAGGCGTTCGTGATCCATGACTTTCTGGTAGATGTCTTCCAAACCGGATTGACGAACCATCGTGAGAATTAAATGATGATTAAGTAAAGCTGGATTCGACATAGTATTTTCCTGATGAAACTGAGATGCGATGAACTTTCAGAAAAATTTGAAACTTTATGGCGTAATAATATTCAACTCAGGCTTGAATTACAAGTAAAAATTCAGAAGAATACTCGGATTAACTCGCTTTCAGCAGCTCTTCGTTTTCGGCTAATTGGAGCTTTTCAATTACGTCGTCAAGTTTACCGCCCATGACGCCTTCGAGATCGTAAATGGTCAAACCGATCCGGTGATCGGTGAGCCGGTTCTGAGGAAAATTATACGTACGGATTTTTTCGCTGCGATCGCCGGAACCGACCATCGATTTGCGTTGCGATGCGATCTTAGCGTCCTGTTCTTGTTTCCGTTTTTCGTACAACCGCGATTTTAAAACCTTCATGGCTTTTTCACGATTTTTCAATTGCGAACGTTCCTCCTGGCATTGTACGACGATACCGGTCGGCAAGTGGGTAAGCCGCACGGCGGTTTCGACTTTATTGACATTCTGTCCGCCTTTGCCGCCGGAGCGGTAAATGTCGACGCGCAGGTCATTCGCATGGATCACGATGTCCTTATCGACTTCTTCAATGATAGGCAGAACGGCTACCGATGCGGCCGATGTGTGCACGCGCCCTTGAGTCTCGGTCTTTGGAACGCGCTGGACGCGATGAACGCCGCTTTCGAATTTTAGTTTCCCGAATGCGCCGTCGCCTTTGACTTCGAAAATAATTTCTTTGAAACCGCCCTGATTGGCTTCAGTGAGATCGATCACTTCGATGCTCCAGCCTTGTTTCTCGATAAAATAACGGTACATCCCGAAAAGATCGCCGGCAAAAATTCCGGCTTCGTCGCCACCGGTTCCGGCTCTGATTTCCATAATACAATCGCCGATGTCGTGCGGATCTTTCGGGATAAGCAGAAATTTCAGTTCGCTCTCAAGTTGATCGCGCTGGCTCTCCAGATCGCTCATCTCCGCTTTGGCCATGTCGCGAAGTTCAGGTTCCCCGGAATTGAAAATGATTTCTTTATTGCCTTCAATGTCGGCCAATACTTTACGGTACAACGAGGTTTTTTGTACGATCGGTTCGATAACGCGGCGTTCTTTATTCAAGCTTCTCGAAACGTCCTGATTGGACAACGTATCGGGGCTGAGTAGTAAATGATCGATTTCCTGTAATCGCGCTTCGATTTTTTCTAGTTGGTCTAACATAAACAAATCAAAAATTTAAGAATTAAAAATTAAAATAAGTACGGTTATAAAAATTGATGAGGCTCGTTTATTCCGCGGATGACGTCTCGACGCGGCATTCGTGAACGCTCATCGAACCGCTGATGCGGCCTTCGTTATATTCACGCACGAGGTCTTCGCCCAAAGCCGCTTTGAGCGCGGCGATAGCGACCTCTAATTGTTTCTCATCAGGTTTTTTGGTTGTAATTTTCTGAAGCCATAAACCCGGATACATGAAAATCCGTGCGAGCGGAAATTGATAATATTTTCCGGATAACTTGATCAATTCATACGATACGCCGGCGATAACCGGAATAAACGGCAAATGCAGCGCGAGCCGCATACCGAGCGTAATCGGACCGTTGGCCATCATATAAAAACTGTCGATCACGGCAAAACATAGCACCGAAGTGATCATGACGAACATCAGGAAACTCGTGCCGCAGCGCGGATGCAACGTTGTGTAGGTAATGGCGTTCGCCGGCAATAATTCTTTCCGATCTTCAAAGGCATAAATGGATTGATGTTCCGCGCCGTGGTATTGAAATAATCGTTTGATGTCGCTCATGAAACTGATGGCGATCAAATACGCGAGAAACATCACCGTCCGGAATAAACCTGAAATCAGATTAAATTGCCACGCATTGGCGTCAAGCGGCAAAACTTTGGTCGAGATAAAAAGGGGACCGACGAAGAAAATTCCGATGCCAATGCCCAATGCCACGACCGTCGTCAGGATCAGTGATATTTTCGATTTCTTTTTTGCTGCCTGGCCTTCCGTATCTTCCATCATCACATCGGCGGAATATTGCAGCGACTGTGTGCCGATGATCAGCATTTCGATCAATGCTACGGCTCCGCGTACGATTGGAATATTGAGAAATTTATATTTCTCGAGTTTCGACTGAAACGGTTCCGTTTTGACGACGATCTCGCCGTTGGCGCGGCGCACGGCCGTCGCAATCGCATACGGTGCGCGCATCATCACGCCTTCGATCACAGCCTGGCCGCCGACGGTTATGGTTTTACGATGGTTCATGGTTGTTTCAAAATTTATAAAATAAAAAAGGAATATGTTCCATCACAGTGACGGAAAACCATATTCCTCCGATTTAGAATTTCGTCAGCTAAGCTTGCTGAGCTTTCGATTCTTTATATTTCGCAAATTTCTTATTGAATTTCTCGACGCGGCCTGCGGTGTCGATCAATTTCTGCGTGCCCGTGAAAAATGGATGGCATTGCGAGCAGATTTCCACGCGAATATCGCCGATAGTGGAACGCGTCTGGAAAGTATTGCCGCAAGAGCATGTCACCGTGGACAGCGGATAAGCGGGATGAATTCCTTCTTTCATTCGGATCTCCTTAAGTTCGATGTATTATATTAATAAAAATTTATCGCGTGTCGTCAATGTCTAACGAGCTTAGCCTTTATTTATTCCCAACTTGGGAGCGCAATATAGAAACTGAGTAAGCGAATTGCAAGTTTTTTTTATCATTTTTAATGAGCTTTTTCAGGCACGTTTGCCATTAAAATAACCTTGATTGTCATGGATAAAAATAGTTTTTTAGACAGGTTTTATAAAATCCAACAACCTTCCATGACCCGGTTGCGCCAAACGCTTTTTTTCAAAATTTTTGTTTCGAGTTACAGCCTCGTGTTGTTGTCGGTGTGCAATCCGTACTGCTATTTCAGCGTGCTCTTGCAGCCGCTGAGAGTCACGCTTTTTCTCGATATTCCGGATCGTGACGAAGACATTTTTGTAAAAACGTGCGAAGAAAGCTGTTCGCATGAAACGTGTTATCAATACCAGGAAGAATCGCGGCGCGACGGCGACCGCAAAAATAAATTATCATTTAAAATTAAATTGGACACGACGATCAGTGCCATTGCTGAATTTATTTTGCCTTCCGGTTCCGTTTTAATGGAATGTCCTTCGTTAATCGTCCAGCCTCTCTCGTTGTATCAAACTATTTTTCATCCGCCCAATCCTGATTTTCTGACATGATGCTCCGGCCCGATGAAATTCGGGCTGATTGTGTGTAATCATCCAAGGAGTTTAATATGATTGGGAATTTACATTTCCATTGGTGGAAAAGTACGATAGTTCTGTGCCTGAGTGTTGTGGCTTCCATGCCTCTTACGGCACAGGATGAATGGGCGTCCATTCATGGTGTCGTTACAGAAGCCGGAAGCGGACGGGCTTTGTCGTACGTCCAGGTCTATCTGAAAAGCGGGCGCCGCGGCAGTGTCACGGCGCAGGACGGCCGTTATCGGATTGAAAAACTCAAACCGGGAACGTATGAGGTGATTTTTCATCTGCAGGGCTATGCCGGTATTTCCAAAAAAATCGAGGCAACCGCAGCCGGTACGGAATTGAATGTCGCCATGATGCCGACGTTGATCGAGCTCGAAGAAGTTCTGGTATCGGTCAATCGCTCTGTCGACAAGG
>JABWBZ010000125.1 GCA_013359335.1 bacterium | reverse complement strand
CGGGCCGGTCAAGATCCAGCTCGACGCCTATGCGGCCGGCGAGATCGACGCGGTCTACCTCGCCTACACGCGCTTCATCAACACGATGAAGCAGGAACCGGTGCTCGAGCAGCTGCTGCCGCTGTCGGCCGAGCGGCTGCAGGAAGACTCGCGCGAGTACTCCTGGGACTACATCTACGAACCCGACGCGCAGAGCGTGCTCGACGAACTGCTGCTGCGCTACATCGAGTCGCTGGTCTACCAGTCGGTGGCCGAGAACATGGCCAGCGAGCAGAGCGCGCGCATGGTCGCGATGAAGGCCGCGTCCGACAACGCGAAGAAGGTCATCGACGAACTCCAGCTGTCGTACAACAAGGCGCGCCAGGCGGCGATCACCAAGGAATTGTCCGAGATCGTCGGCGGGGCGGCCGCCGTCTAGGCGGCGCGGCAGCCCGCACGTATCGAGCTCCGACATCGGCACGAGCCCTTCGAGTCCCCCGAGATCGACGAAGGCCCCAATAAAGACGGTGGCTACGGCCCTTATTATCAATCGCAGCGTCTTGACTTGTACGAAAAACATGCGAAACAACTTTTAGACGAAGGTAAAGCGTACCGGTGTTTTTGCTCGTCCGAACGGTTGGATCAGATGCGGAAATTTCAGGAAAAATCCAAATTACCGCCGAAATATGACCGCACGTGTTTGCGGCTTTCACAAGATGAAATTCAAAAAAAATTAGAAGCAGGCGAATCGTTTACCGTGCGTATGAAAGTTCCTGATGATACGACGATTCGCTTTACCGATCTCATTCGTGGTGAAGTGGAATTTTCAAGCTTCAACGTGGACGATCAGGTTCTGGTCAAATCCGACGGTTATCCGACCTATCATCTCGCGAATGTTGTCGACGATCATTTTATGAAAATTTCACACGTCATTCGTGGTGAAGAATGGGTCTCGAGTACGCCGAAGCACGTTTTATTGTATCAATATTTCGGATGGGAACTGCCGCAATTCGCTCATCTGCCGCTTCTGCTCAATGCCGACCGCAGCAAAATGAGCAAACGCCAGGGCGACGTCGAAGCTCGTGCGTATCCTCCTAAAGGTTATCTCAAAGAAGCTGTCGTTAATTTTATCGCATTGCTTGGATGGAATCCCGGTGATGAACGCGAAATTTTTACAATGGAAGAATTGATCAAAGAATTTTCCATCGAACGCATTCACAAAGCCGGCGCGATTTTTAATGTAGAAAAACTGAACTGGCTGAATACCATGCATATTCGCCGCAAATCGGATGAAGAAATTTACGATATGCTCAAATCCGATCTCGAAAAACACGGTTACTCGGATTATCCGAAGCAATATGTATTGCGCGCGATCGGATTGATGAAAGAACGCATTAATTTTGTATCTGAATTGCTTACATTTTCCGGTTATTTCTTCAAAGATCCCGAGACCTTCGACGCCGAAGGCATTAAAAAACGCTGGACACCCGATGCAAAAATCCGGTTAGCGGCCATTGCCGACCGATTGGAAAAGCTTGAAATGTTTACGCATGATGAAATTGAAAAAACTTTTCGTTCTTATTCGGATGAAATCAAAATCAAAGCCAGCGAATTGATCCACCCAGTTCGCCTTGCTATTTCCGGAATGACGCTTGGACCGGGGTTATTTGATCTGATCGCGGTGCTGGATCAACAAACGGTAATCCGCCGGATTCGACACGCCGTCGCGCATTTTGACGAAATTATTGCGCAGAGTAAATAACTTTGCCAAGGGAGCGAACTTATGCAAACCATTGCGCATCCCATTCACAAGCCGATTCAACAATTATCCGCCGAACAAACCGCTAAAGCCGCGTATGAGACACGGATGGCCATGCGATGGTCTCTGGCCGTCGGTTTTTTGATGCTGGCCATGAAAGTGTACGCGTATGTCATTACGCAATCTGCGGCTATCTTATCCGATGCGGCAGAATCGGTCGTGCATGTGCTGGCGGTTTCATTCGCCGCGTATAGTTTGTGGTTAAGTTCCAAACCTGCCGATAAAAGCCATCCTTACGGTCACGATCGCATCAGTTTTTTTTCAGCCGGCTTTGAAGGAGCCATGATTGTAATGGCCGCATTGTACATCATTTATGAAGCGGTCATGAAATGGATAAAAGGGCTCTATCTTGAAAATATCGAGGCCGGAACGTTATTTGTCTTTCTCGCAACGGTGATCAATGGCGCGCTCGGCTGGTACCTGGTTTATCAGGGTAAAAAACATCATTCGATTATTCTCGAAGCCAACGGGAAACACGTGCTCACGGACAGTTGGACCAGTTTCGGCGTGATCGTCGGATTGGCGCTGACGTGGTCGACCGAGTGGTTGCCGTTCGATCCGATTGTTGCGATTCTAGTGGCGACTAATATTCTTTGGTCCGGCGGTAAATTAATGCGGCGTTCAATCGGCGGGTTGATGGATGAATCCGATCCTGAGGTTGATCAACGATTGAATAAGATTTTAACCGAAGAAGCCGCCAAATACGGCATACAGTTTCATGATGTACGGCACCGCAACGGCGGAACGAAATGGTTAATTGAATTTCATCTTCTCTTTCCTAAAGATATTCCCATCTCGCTTGCGCATGAACAAGCTACTCACATTGAATTAGCTATCGGCAAAGCATTTCCCATGGAAACGGAAATCACTTCTCATCTCGAGCCGCTCGAAGGCCATAATGAAGTTCACATGAATGCGTAATTGTGTGACCCAAACGTGGTATTTCGATTTTTTTTAACAACTGTATATTAAGCCTATTGTATGAACTTGATAACGCGGCTAATTTGACGTATGTTTAAACATACCGAAGGAGCATTTATGAAAACGTTTTTAATGTCAGCCGTATACGTTTTGGTATTGACATTACCGGTAACGGCTCAGCGACATTTTAAAATCAACGGAAAGATGGGCATGTCGATGCCGATGGAATTCAGCACGTCCGCATTTAATGTTGCAGGCTTCGGCGACGATCACGCGATCAGCCGTTACCAGCCAGGCGTCGGCGCTGAACTGAGTTTCGGTTATATGATTCGTCCAAATATTGAAGTCGGCATCGGCGGAGCCAGCTATCGTGCCTTAGCAAAAAATACCGGAGGCTCGTTGAAACAATTTACTTTTCAAGGATTTGGGACGTATTATTTTTTATATGATAATTTCAGACCGTACATTCGCGGCGGAGCCGGTTTGACGAAACTGGGATTCGATCTGCAAACGCAGTTTCATACTTACAACGACGTCAATCTTACTATGCCGTCGATCGGTTTAGCCGGCGGGGCCGAAATCAATTTATCCGACGAAACGATTATTAATTTTTCAGGTGGAATGAATTACCTTTTTTCAAAAAACAAAAACCTTGCGGCCAGCGGAGGATTTCGGGCGGCATGGCTAGGCAACTTTGCATCATCGACTAATAGTTACAAATTCGACAAAAATTTAACAACGTTTTATTTTTCAGCCGGTTTGATGTTCGGTCTACGTTTGTAGATATAAATTTTATATTAGTTTCAAAGCCGCAAATCGAGACTGACTTGTTTGCGGCTTTTTTTGTAGTCTTGATTTATCCGTCGTAATCCTCTACATTTGCCCCCATCAATTACGAAATAATTTAAGAAAGGCTTTTTCTTATGCCAAAACTAACCGTTGTATTTGGTTTTATTTTTATTGTTTTGGGAGTCGGAGGATATTTTGCTACCGATCGCGTCAGCATGACGGCGTTAATCCCTACATTTTTTGGGGTTGCATTCGTTATAGCCGGATACGTGGCTCGAAAAGAAAATCTGCGCAAACATATGATGCATGTAGCCGTTTTGCTCGGGGTGCTTGGCTTGATCGGTTCATTCACCGGCTTGATCAAATTATTTACGCTATTGGGCGGGGGCGAAGTTGCGCGTCCGGCGGCTGTCGTATCGCAATCAATTATGGCTGTACTTTGTCTTATATTTGTAATAATGTGCGTTCGTTCATTTATTGCGGCGCGAATCGTCAAAAAAACGTAACAACATGGCCGTCAGAGAAATATTAAAATTGGGTCATCCTCTGTTATGGAAGAAGTGCGCGATCGTAACTGAATTTAGTTCACAGGAGGTACAAAAAGCGATTACAGATTTGAAAGATACTTTGGCGGATTTTCGCGCCAAAAATAATTTCGGCCGCGGCATCGCTGCACCGCAGATCGGTGTGCCTTTAAGGATAATTTACATTCACATGCCCGACGGATCGTTTGACGGGCCCATGATCAATCCCGTGATCGTGGCTGAAAGCAAGGACACGTTCGAACTTTGGGACGATTGTTTTAGTTTTCCGGATTTATTAGTTCGTGTGTCCCGGGCAAAAACCATTACCGTGACGTATTGTGACGAAACAGGTGCTATCCATCGCGTTGAAGTTCAGAATGCTTTTTCTGAATTATTACAGCACGAAATCGATCATGTGAACGGAATTCTCGCGGTGCAACGAGCGGTTTCGCCCGATGCGTTTGCGTTGCGAAAAGAATGGGAAAAGTTTTATAAAAACAGTTAGCCATATTTAAAACAAGGAATAATCAGACATTCATGAGCGACAACAAAATTATTTTCTCGATGGTGGGTGTTGGCAAAATTCACAAACCCAACAAACAAGTTTTAAAAGATATTTATCTTTCATTTTTTTACGGAGCAAAAATCGGTGTACTCGGCCTTAACGGCGCAGGTAAAAGTACTTTGTTACGAATTATCGCTGGGATTGACAAAAACTATATTGGCGAAGTTACGTCACAGAAAGGCATTACGTTTGGTTATCTGCCGCAGGAACCGGAACTCGATCCTGAAAAAACTGTTAAGCAGGTTGTCGAAGAAGCTGTGCAGGAGACCGTCAACCTGTTGAAGGAATATGAAGCCGTTGCCGCCAAAATGGCGGAGCCGGATGCGGATTTTGACGCGTTGATCGAGAAGCAGGGCAAATTACAGGAAGAAATCGAACATAGAAACGCGTGGGATCTCGACAGCCGGTTGGAAATGGCGATGGATGCTCTGCGATGCCCGGATGGCGAAACCTCGGTTAAAGTTTTGTCGGGCGGTGAGCGCCGTCGCGTAGCTTTATGCCGCCTGCTTTTACAGGAACCGGACGTTTTGCTTTTAGACGAACCGACCAACCACCTCGACGCCGAGTCGGTGTTTTGGCTGGAGCAGCATCTTGCCCAGTACCAAGGAACCGTCATTGCGGTTACACACGACCGTTATTTTCTTGATAACGTGGCCGGATGGATTTTGGAACTGGATCGCGGCGAAGGCATCCCCTTTGAAGGCAATTATTCATCGTGGCTAGAACAAAAGAAAAAACGGCTTGAAGTCGAAGAAAAGCAGGAGTCCAAGCGCCAAAAAGCATTGGCAGAGGAATTGGAATGGGTGCGCATGAATCCTAAAGGCCGTCACGCGAAAAGCAAGGCGCGTATTGCGGCGTATGAAAAGATGGTGTCCGAACAAGGCGAAAAACGTAATGAAGAAATGGAAATTTATATTCCGGCCGGTCCTCGTCTCGGCAATCTGGTTATCGAAGCGACCGACGTAGCCAAAGGATTTGGCGATCGGCTGCTTTACGAAGGGATGAGTTTTTCACTTCCTCCCGGCGGTATTATTGGCGTGATCGGTCCTAATGGAGCCGGCAAGACGACTTTATTTAAAATGATTATTGGCCAGGAAAAGCCGGATGCGGGATCGATCAGGATTGGCGAAACGGTTAAGTTAGGATATATTGATCAGAATCGTCCGCTTGATCCGGATAAATCGATTTGGGAAGAAATTTCCGGCGGCGAAGAAATCATCATGCTGGGTAGCCGTGAAATCAATTCCCGTGCTTACGTGGCTCGATTCAATTTCAGCGGCAGTGATCAACAGAAAAAAACCGGTCAACTTTCCGGCGGTGAACGCAACCGTGTTCATCTCGCCAAAATGCTGAAAGAAGGCGCGAACGTACTGCTGCTGGACGAGCCGACCAACGATCTGGACGTGAATACCCTTCGGGCATTGGAAGAAGCGGTGCAGGAATTTGCCGGATGTGCCGTCATCATTTCCCACGACCGCTGGTTTCTCGACCGTGTTGCGACGCATATTCTGGCATTTGAGGGCGACAGCAAAGTGTATTGGTTCGACGGCAATTTTTCGCAATATCATGAAAACTTCCGTGAACGCATGGGCATCGATGCCGAGCGTCCGCATCGGATCAAGTATCGTAAATTGATGAGAGAGTGACTTTTCGAATCGCTGCTGGCTTATTATCTAAGAATTCATATATTTCATTTATAAAATATTTTATTGGAATTTAAAGGTTGATTATGTCTACAGTAATCGTTTCTCCTAAATTTCAAATCATTATTCCAAAAGAAATCAGGCGGAAATTAAAAATCAGAAGTGGACAAAAACTTCAAATGATCGAATTTGAAAATCGAATTGAATTAATTCCCTTACGGTCCGTGAAATCAATGAAAGGATTTCTATCGGGATTGGAAACTGAATTTGATCGTGAGGGTGATCGGCTGTGAATCTTGTTGACTCATCCGGATGGCTCGAGTATTTGGCAGGATCAGATATGCCAAATCAATTGAAGCAGTAATTGAAAACACACCGGAACTCATGGTTTCGGTAATAAATTTATTTGAAGTTTTTAAGGTTGTTAAACCGTCAATTTGGAAAAAACAATGCATTGCAAGCTATGGCTTTAATGATGCAAGGGCACGTGATTGACATCAATGCTAAAATTTCCATGTCGGCTGCCAATTTAAGTAGCCGTTAAAAAATACCTATGGCTGACAGTCTTATTCTCGCAACGGCTATTGAAAATGAAGCAACTCTCTACGCTGGACAGTCATTTTAAAAACATTCCCGAAGTTCGATACATCCAAAAAAAGTAACAACTTTTCATGGAATATTGCGTTTGATTTGCTGTTATACAATCCGACCTGTTTATTCATTTCATAGCAATTTAACCGAAATATCCAGTTCTGTATTTCTACTTTGTGCTAGTCTACTTAATAAGGAGCTTGCCATGAATTATTATGAAAGCAACGATCTCAAACGGTTCGCCGAAGTTGGAAAATTTCGTAAAGAACTGATGGATATGTTTTTCACCTATTATAATAAAGTTACCGGCGAAGACGGCGCCTTGACGAAACGTGAAAAATCGTTAATCGGTTTGGCCGTCGCTCATGCCAAACAATGTCCGTATTGTATCGATGCTTACACAACGCAGTGTTTGGAAACCGGCGCCAGTCCCGATCAGATGACGGAAGCGATTCACGTCACGGCCGCATTGGAAGCTGGCATGACGCTGGTGCACGGCGTTCAAATGCTCAACAATCTCGAAAAAGAAGGCGCCTAACTAACAGAAAGAAACGACGATGAGTACGGTTACCTTGCCTGTGATTAATCCTGCGTTCATGCAGCGGTATAATTTTTACGAACATCTCGAACGACACCAACTCCAACTCCATCCGGCTTCGATTGAAACATTGCAAGTCAATATTACTAAAATGTGTAATCAAGCTTGCCGGCATTGTCACGTCGATGCTTCGCCCAAACGCACTGAAGCCATGGACAAACCTACCATTGAACGATGCCTTGAAATTCTGAGCGCACATGAAATGATTAAAACGCTCGATATTACCGGCGGCGCACCGGAGTTGAACCCTCACTTTGAATTTTTTGTGACGGAAACGGCCACTTTGAAAAAGAAAATTATGGTGCGTCATAATCTCACCATTACAATCGACGGCCATCCGGTTACAAAAGATTCTAAAAATCATTTACCCGAATTTTTTGCGCGCAATCGCGTGGAAGTTGTTTCTTCTTTGCCGTATTATGAAGAATATTTTACCGATAAACAGCGCGGCCGTGGTGTTTTCGAAAAAAGTATCGAGGCTCTCCGGCGGCTAAATGCACTCGGTTATGGCGCGGATGACAGCGGGCTCGTCTTGAATCTTGTTTACAATCCCGTCGGAACGTATTTACCGGCATCACAGGCTGGCCTTGAAGCCGACTACAAAAAACATTTGAAAGAAAAATTCGGCATCGTTTTCAATCATCTTTTTACGATCACGAATATGCCCATTCATCGGTTTAAAGATGATTTGGAGCGTAACGGAAAATACGACGAGTATATGACGAGATTAATCAACGCATTTAATCCTGTTGCCGCTCAAGGCGTGATGTGCCGGAGTCTTTTGAGCGTGGGGTATGACGGAAAAATTTACGATTGCGATTTCAATCAAATGCTCGATCTTCAGGTAGAAAATCATCAGCCGTTGACGGTGTGGAATTTCAATATGGATTTTCTGATGAAGCGGAATATTATTTTCGGAGCGCACTGTTTTGGCTGCACAGCCGGAGGCGGGAGTAGTTGCGGCGGGGCGACGGCGTGATTTAACCGAGAATAGCGAGCAGAATACCAGCGGCAATAGCCGTACCGACGACGCCGGCAACATTCGGACCCATCGCGTGCATGAGTAAATAGTTTTGCGGATTATATTCCTGGCCGACGTTATGCGACACGCGCGCCGCCATGGGAACGGCGGATACGCCGGCCGATCCGATCAACGGATTGACTTTGCCGCCGGTCAATCGATACATCAATTTGCTGAATAATAAGCCGCCGACGGTCGAACATCCGAACGCTACAACGCCCAGCGACAATATCTTCAAAGTTTCCCATCTCAAAAATACTTCCGCGCCCATCGTCATCCCGACGCACGTCCCCAAAAAAAACGTTACGATATTGATCAATTCATTCTGCGCCATATGGCTTAGGCGCTCGACTACGCCGCTTTCACGCAATAAATTACCGCCCATCAGCATGGCCAGTAACGGTGCTGCCGGCGGGACAATCAGCACGCCGAAGACCGTCACTGCCAGAGGAAAAATAATCCGCACTTTTTTGGAAACCGGCTTTGGCGTTTCCATGACCACTTGCCGTTCTTTTTCAGTCGTAAGCCAGCGCATGATCGGCGGCTGAATCAGCGGTACAAGCGCCATATAAGAATAAGCGGAAACGGCGATGGGTCCAAGTAAATGTGGGGCTAATTTCAAAGTCAAATAAATCGCTGTCGGTCCGTCAGCGCCGCCAATAATACCAATAGCGGCCGCTTCTTGAAGATTGAAGCCCAGTGCAACGGCAGTTAACAAAGCGATAAAAACACCGAATTGCGCGGCCGCTCCTAACAAAAATGTTTTTGGATTGGCGAGCAATGGCCCGAAATCCGTCATCGCGCCGATTCCCAAAAAAATCAGCGGTGGAAAAATTTCTAATTCAATCCCTTTTGACAAATAATAATACAAGCCGCCGATTTCATTGCCGTGTGGAATATTCAGCAATCCATTGCCGGGCAAGTTGGCCAAAAACGCACCCA
>JABWBZ010000124.1 GCA_013359335.1 bacterium | reverse complement strand
AACCAAAGAAGCTAGTTGATTTTTAAACAAAGCCCATCGATGAGCGGTTGTTCTTCCTAATTTGCGTCCTGCGGATTGATGTCTCATAGTATTCTCAAATCTGATAATTTACCCAAGGAAAACAAAGTTCATTCATTCTATAAAAACTATTCACAGTCTCTTGTTTTATAAAATCGAGAACTATCCCCCCTTAGTAAAGAACTTCTTCTGGCTTATTAACAGGCTGTTCTTCTGTAGGGAATTTCCAGTTTTCAATCTTCATACCCAACGACAAACCCATTTCTCCCAAAATTTCTTTAATTTCATTTAAAGATTTGCGGCCAAAATTTTTGGTCTTAAGCATTTCCATCTCGGTCTTTTGAACCAACTCACCAATATATTTAATATTGGCATTCTGAAGACAATTAGCCGAACGTACTGATAATTCCAGTTCTTCAACTCGTCGGTTAAGGTTTTCGTTTGATTTGACTTCTTGAACTGGCTCTTCTTGAATCTCGGGCTCAAGAGCTTCATCAAAATTAATAAAGATCTGAAGTTGATCCTTAAGAATTTTGGCTGCAAAAGCCACAGCATCTTCGGGCAAAACAGCTCCATTGGTCCATACTTCCAAGGTTAATCTGTCATAATCCGTAGCTTGCCCCACACGTGCATTGGTAACGTTGTAATTAATACGTTCAATGGGAGAAAACTTGGAATCAATAAAAATGGTTCCCACAGGGGCTTCAAGGTCTTTATTCTGTTCAGCCAAGTTAAATCCTTTACCCATCTTGACAAGCATTTCCATCTGTAACTTTGCCTCTTCACCCAAAGTGGCAATCACATGATCCTGATTGAGAATTTCAACCCGTCCGCCTGTACCGATGTCCTTGGCCGTAATTGTCCCGGGCCCACTGACATCTAGCTTGATTGTGGCCTCTTCACCTTCAAGAAGTTTGAGTTTTAATTCTTTAAGATTCAGAATGATGTTAGTGACATCTTCTTTTACACCAGAAATGGTGGAAAATTCGTGTAATACACCCTCAACTTTTATCGAAACAATCGCCGCTCCCTGAAGCGAGGACAACAAAATCCGGCGCATGGAGTTCCCCAAGGTAATACCAAAACCCCTCTCGAGTGGTTTGGCCGTAAATTTGCCATAGGTACTTGTATGCGACTCGTGCTCAATCTCCAAAAATTTGGGGCGAATGAGATTTCTCCAGTTTTTGTAAATTAATGTCATTGCCATTTCCTCCGACAGGTTTCTGTCCCTTGATTGTAAGGGGCTTTTTGTTTAGAGCACCTCTAAAAACTATCTTCTACTGAAAAATAACACTCTGACCGAGGTGCCTTTTAATTATTTTGAATAATACTCAACAATAAGATTTTCATTTATGGGTGTTGTAATCTGATCCCTGGAAGGCAAAGACCGAACCACACCTGAAAATTTCTCTCTATCAAAATCGAGCCATTCAGGAATTCCCCGTCTTTGAGCGGCATCAACAGCTCCCAAAATACGAGCCATTTTTTGACTTTTTTCACGTACAGAAATAACATCTCCAGGCTTGAGAAAAGCAGAAGGAATATTCACCTTTTTGTTATTCACCATAAAATGCTTTTGCGTCACCAACAAACGGGCTTCACGACGAGAATTGGCAAATCCCAAACGATAAATCAGATTATCCAAACGGCTTTCAAGCAACTTAATCAGGTTGTCACCAGCAATTCCCTGAAGTCGCTCAGCCTTATAAAAAGTCTTACGAAACTGTTTTTCAAGAATTCCGTAAATTTCACGTACCTTTTGTTTTTCACGTAACTGAACCCCAAATTCCGTAGGTTTTGTCTTTCGTAATTGGCCATGTTGACCCGGGGCATATTCACGTCTTTCGAGAGCGCATTTTTCGGTATAACAACGGTCCCCCTTTAAAAACAACTTTAATCCTTCGCGGCGGCACTGGCGGCAAACCGACTTAGTATAACGTGCCATAAATTAAACTCTCCTTTTCTTTGGAGGACGACAGCCATTATGAGGAATGGGCGTTACATCCTGAATCTTACTGATACGAATTCCAACCGAGGCTACAGCTCTTAAAGCCGACTCTCTACCTGCTCCCGGCCCCTTAACATAAGCAATGGCCGATCTTAACCCATGTTCCATGGCTTTACGGGCAGCATCTTCAGCAGCTACTTGAGCTGCAAATGGTGTCGATTTGCGCGACCCCTTAAAACCCTTGGTCCCTGCAGAAGACCATGAAAGAGCATTCCCTTGAGAATCAGTAATCGTGATAACCGTATTGTTAAAAGTGGCTTGTACATGAATAACCCCAGCAGCCACATTCTTTTTTCCCTTTTTCTTTTTATAGGTTTGTTTATCAGGAATGGCCGCTTTTTTTTCAGGCTCTGCCGATACCGTTGGTAGATTTTGTTTGTCTTTTGCCATGATGAGTGTCCTTAAATTAAAATCTTATTTACCTGTTGGGGCTTTCTTTTTACCAGCAACAGTTTTTCTGGGCCCCTTAGCCGTACGAGCATTGGTTTTGGTGCGCTGTCCACGAGCAGGGAGTTTCTTTTTGTGTCTTAATCCACGATAAGATCCCAAATCGATAAGACGTTTAATACTCATGGAGACTTCACGTCTTAAATTGCCTTCAACCTGAAACTGGGAATCAATGGCACTACGGATTTCCAATCCGGATCAGGTACTATTGAAGTTTTCCAAATCAAGCCGGTCCTCGACAGCGTTCAGAACGGCGCTAATCTTCCTTCTATTGTGACGCTCTACTCCGCGCCTTTCACGATCACCAATGGAACTTATAATTTCGGATTGACTCTTTCGGCTATTCCCGCTGAACAATTATCGGAAGGCGCAACCGGTTTGAGAATTTTCGGTGAGTCATCGGATGGAACTTCCAGTTTCAACGCGCAGTCGTCAATCGCAATCAATGCAACGTATATGGATCAAATTCAAACCGTTCCGGCGGCACTGACGAGTTCCGACACGCTGCGTTTTAAATTACTCGCCACTGATCCTGAAGGCATTGCGTCGGTTGTCGTACTATACGACCGCTTCGGAACCGTCACCCAGACCGGTATTATCGACACGTTGTTTTCTATCGGATCGAATTATTATCAATCGCTCGGTGCAGGCCCGTTTCAGGAAAACGATCTCATCCGTTATAAAATCAAAGTCAAAGATCAGAATGGCGATTCAACCGTCTCTTCGCAATTTGAATTTCGGATTCTTCCCGGTATCGATCTTTCATTAGGATTTTTTTCCGATCTGAATGATCCGGTTACGCCAAGAATATTTTTGGGCGGAACGGATGAAACCAAAATTTTAGCCGAAATTGATAATCTCGGCGTGCTGCCATTGAGCAACGTCAAAGTTCGCTTTTACGACGGCGATCCGAGAACAACCGGAATTTTGCTGGGCGAGACGACAATAACATTGGCAGGTTCCGTTCCGAACGCCAACCAAATCGCAAAAGACACGGCCTCCGTCGTATCCGCTTTATCCAATGGCGCCCATCAGGTGTTTGCGTGGGTCGATCCCGATTCGTCCGTCAACGATATCGATCGTTCCAATAATCTTGCATACGCGTCGATAATATTAAATCGCTTCAATGTCACCCCTGCTTTGGGCACCACTTATTCCGGAACAAAAAATGATACCGTTTCTATCGATTCAGGATTATTCATCAGCGTTCCGCCGAATAGCGTCACTCAGAATACTGTTTTGGGATTGACTTCGACAACCAACATTTCATTGACCAATCAACCTGATTTGCAATTTGCCGTACCTTATAATTTAACTGTGCCAACAGCGTATCAACTTGATTTCAAAAAAGCCAACGAAGTTTTTTCAAGCGGTAAAAATATACTGGTGATATTTCGGTATGACACGGCGCGTTACAAAGACCATCTCAATTACCGCGATTCATTGGGCGTGTACCGCTGGGACTCCGGTAACAGGCGTTGGAAATTAATTTCAAAAGATACGCGCGGAATTTCCGGACATATTATTGCTGAAATTTCGTCGGTCAGTGACGTTGGATTGTTGGCGCTGATGATCAATCGTGATTACACTCCGCCCGTGATCGAGGCAACGGTTGAAGGGCAATTTTTCGCGCAAAATTCCATCGTGCCGCGCAATCCTAAAATTGCCGCGTTGCTCAGCGATCAAAACGGCGTCAACCTTGACCCGAGTACCATTATCGTATTAGTCGATAATCAGCCGGTCAATGCGGGCGATCTCGTAATCCCCGATTCCCTGACCAATTCTAATTCCGTGGCCATTACGCTCAATCGAAGGGAATTCGATCCGGGCAACCACACGGTTACTTTTCAGGCAAAAGACATCAGCGGCAATACCAGCGCGCCGTTTGAACTGAATTTCAAAGTCGTATCGAAAATGGATATTAAACTGATGGGTAATTTTCCCAATCCATTTGCCAATACGACCACGTTCGTTTTTCGCGTTGAGGCATTTGAACAGTTGGATAATCTTGAAATCAGCATTTATACCGTGTCGGGAAAACGGATCCGTAAAATCACGCCCGACGACGTCGGCAATCAGATTCTCAATGCCATCGGGTATCACGAAGTCGTGTGGGACGCAACGGATGACAAAGGCCATAATATCGCTAACGGAATTTATTTTTATCTCATCAAAGGCAAGTTGAACGGCAAAACGGTTGAACGAAAAGGTAAACTGGCATTTTTCAGATAACGACCAACTTTGGATAAGGTTTTTATGAAATTTTTGGCTTTCGCTTTACTTTATTTATCATCATCGATTTTCGCCGGCGACAACGATCGTTTTTACACTAATTCATTTTTGGACATTCCGCTCGGAGCCCGCGCAGCAGGTATGGGCAACGCTTACGGAGCGATCGCCGACGACGGCACAGCTTTTTATTGGAATCCGGCTGGGATTGTGTTGGGACATAAACGTGAAATTTCAATGACATTCGCCGATCATTACGGTGGATTTGGACAATACAGTTTCATCGGTTACACGCATCAATTGAAAGGCAATTATGCTTTTTCAGTTTCATGGATTCGCTACAGCATCGGAAGTATTAAAGAATTCAAAGAACTGGCGGATAACTTCAATGACCGCGTCAATCCCGATTACGATTTCAGTAAATATTACAATGGCCGGTTTGATTACGCAGACAATGCATTGTTCTTCTCATTTGCAAAACTCAATAAATTCCGCCTGAATCTCGGATGGCTTTATAATGAATTTCCAATACAAATACCCATTGGTGTAAATTTTAAAGTCATTACTGGAGGAACAAATGGTATAAAAGGTGACCCGACTCCAATTAATCCCAATAATGTGATACAAACCGACGCAAAAAAATTCGGGATCGGCGTCGACGTTGGAACGATGATCATGTTTGGCATGAATGATTTCCTCGAAACACCCTATCTTGGTGATTTTGCTTTGGGCTTAAACATCCAAGATGCAACGACAACTGCGGTGCGCTGGAATGCCTTGTCCTCCACAACGCGAGCACAGGATGTCGCGCCGATTAACGTGAAGTTCGCCATATCGTACATTCAGCCGTTGGATGAATTGCAAAGCAACGTACTTTTAACGTATGAACGTAACAGCCGCTACGAGGCCAATTACCATTACGGAGTCGAATACGACTATAAAAAAACCGTCGCATTACGTCTGGGTTATGATGACGGCTTAATCACGTATGGCACCGGCGTTTCGATGTACAATTTTCACCTCGATTATGCTCTTTTAAATCACGACCTCGGCAATGTGCATCGCATCAGCGTATCATACAAATTTTAAGGAATCGCAATGAGACTGAAAATTTTAATTCCCGCTTGTCTGTTTCTGATATTTATCGCCTGCCCGACCGTTGATCCGCCGGAAGTTCCACCCCCGGGCGTCAAAATCATTCCGTTTTCATCTCAAACGGCCGCGCTGGATCGAGGTATTCGTCCGAAAGAAGGAACTCAGAATGTCATCGTGATGGAATGGGATGAGGTTGAAACGCAATCCGTTTTGGATCGGTATGATGTCTACCGTTCGAGGAGCCTCGATAGCGTTTTTACTTTTTGGGGCAGCGTTTTAGTTGACGACCCAACGATGTTCGAAGATACTCGGGTCAATCTTGATACGACTTATTATTATTTTGTCGTAGCCGTCGACTCAAAAGAAAACATGAGCGACACGTCTAAATATTTTGAAAATAGCGACAGCATTGCGGCGTACGTTCAATCGTTTCGTTTAGGGCCAAAAGTTAAATCGCTTGCATTTCCAACAATTAGTGATGACACCGTGAGCACAAAACCGCGTTTTACATGGTGCTTGGGACAAGAAACAAGGGTGCCGATCAAATATGTTGTCCGCCTGGCCTTACCTCCGTTTGAAAATCCAATACCAATCTGGATTGCCGAATTGCCTTATCTTGGCTTTGGCGGCGGTAATTGCGATGACCCGGCTTCGCAAGAATACGCCACGTTCCACAACGCATCATATCCTGCTTCCGAAGTCATCGACAGTTTACGAGCCCGCACCAATGTAACGGTGTCGTTTATCGATAACGTACGCTTACCTGGCCCTCGTTTATCAAAAACCAATTATTTATGGCGCGTTGATTGCGTCTATGGAACTCGATTTGAATCAAGAGGCGGATGGATGCCATTTCTCGTCAATGCTGATTATTGATTGATTCTAACTGTAGCGCGTGTTAAATTCTTGACGGAATTTCTTATCACTAATTTGATTTTGTTATGAACTTCATTGACTCCATTCGCGCTCGCGCCCGAGAAAAAAAACGCCGCATTGTTTTGCCGGAAGGCGAAGAAGAACGGACATTGCAAGCTGTTAAAATTATCCTCGAAGAAGAAATCGCCAAACCTGTTTTGCTCGGCGATGCAGAGAAAATTCGCAGCAAAGCTGTGCAATTGAATATCAACATTCCATCTTCCGTTCCCATCATCGATCCGCGTAAATCTGAAAAAACAACCGATTTTGCAAGTGAACTTTTCACGCAACGCAAAAACAAAGGCATGACGTACGAGCAGGCCAAAAGCCTGATGACGGACATGACTTTATATTTCGGCGCCATGATGGTTCGTCGCAGCGAATGTGACGGGATGGTAGCCGGCGCGGTCAATACAACCGCTGACGTCATGCGTTCCGCGATATTTTCAGTGGGAACGGCGCCGGGCATCAAAACCGTTTCAAGTGTTTTTATGATGGTGTTGCCGGACGGCCGCGTCATCACGTACGGCGATTGCGCGGTTTTGCCCTATCCCGACGAAAATCAATTGGCCGATATCGCTATCGCCTCGGCTGAAACTCACCGACAATTGACCGGCGAGGAACCAATGGTCGCCATGTTGTCATTTTCCACCAAGGGCAGCGCTAAACATGAAGCGGTCGACAAAGTTTTGAATGCGCTGAAAATTGTAAAAGAAAAAAAACCGGATCTAAAAATTGACGGCGAATTGCAATTCGATGCGGCCTTTGTCGAATCCGTCGGACAAAGGAAAGCGCCGGGTAGCCCTGTAGCAGGCAAAGCCAATGTTTTTATATTCCCCAATCTTGATGCCGGCAATATTTGCTATAAAGTCACGGAGCGAATAGGCAAAGCGCAGGCCATTGGGCCCGTCATACAGGGATTAGCTAAACCGATCAATGATCTTTCACGAGGCTGCAATGCTGACGACATTGCTAACGTAACGGCTATTTGCTGCCTGAAAGCCTGACGACAAAATATTTTTACAATAAAAAAACCTCGCTCCGTGTTTAAAGAAGCGAGGTTTTTATTTTTACATTCTGTTCAGAATTTTTACATGACCTTTGAAACGCCCGGTTCTAAAAGACGCATACCGCTGCGTTGTTTTTCAATTAATTTCTTCACCGTATTAGCTACGCTCTGAGGATCGAGGCCGACGCGCTGATAGAGAATTGAGTTCTCGCCGTGTTCGACAAATTGGTCGGGCAACCCCAAGCGTTCAATCCGAAGTTTGGATATTTTAATATTAAAATCCTTGTCTTTCTTCAATCCCTTTTCAATGAAAGCCGGCGAATAAATGACTTCGATCACGCCGCTGCCGAATCCGCCCATTAATACGTTGTCTTCTGCCGTGACTATTGTATCGAATTTTCTGCACATCTCCATTAGCATGTCTTCGTCAAGCGGTTTGACAAAACGTGCATTCACTACGGTTGTTGTATAGCCGTCCTGCACCAGCAATTTGGAAGCTTTCACCGCGTGATCAACCATATTGCCAATGGCAATAATGGCTGCGTCCTGACCTTCGGCGACAATTTCAGATTTACCAATTTCCAGCCTCGTAAACTCTTCTTTGATTTCTACACCCAGGCCGTTACCCCGCGGATAACGAACGGCAATCGGTCCGTCGTTGTACATCACACCGGTGTAGAGCATATCTTTTAATTCATTTTCGTCCTTAGGCGCCATAACGACCATACCTTGAATGCACCGCAGGTATGACAGATCCAGCGCGCCATGATGCGTCGGGCCGTCGGCGCCAACCAATCCGCCGCAGGCACTGCTTGATTTGTTAGTTTACTGGAAAGATCAAGCCGGCGGCAACCCGGTTCCCACACTGACGCCGACGCCGGGTGGCCCGTTGGGGTTCACCCTGCTGGTCGCGGAAGATCCGGTGCTGGAGCCTGTAGCCGAACAGATCGCCGCGCAGTGGACGGCGTTGGGGTTCGCTGTTGCGGTACAAGCGCTGCCTATCACAGACCTGCAAGAACGGCTGGATGCTGGCCTGTTCGATGCCGCGCTGGTCGAGCTGACACAGCTTGGGACGGCCGACCCGGACGTGTACGACTTCTGGCACGACGCCGAGTATCCGGACGGCAAGAATTACGGCGGGGTCAACGACCGCATCATCAGTGAACTGCTGGAACGCGCGCGCCGCGAGCCGAACGCGCTCAACCGGAAGAACCTGTACTTCGACTTCCAGCGCGAGTTCCTTGAACGTGCGGTGGCTGTGCCGCTGTACTACCCGCTGTACAGCTACGCGACAACTGCGCGGGTCGAGAACGTACAGCTTGGGTATCTGGGCAAGGCCTCCGACCGTTTCGTCAGCATCGCCGACTGGACGCTCGCCGATTAGCTAGGCCATTGTGCGAAAGTCGAGAGATTTCGTGTTCTGTGACGCAGTGGTCATTGAGCGATACTGTATCTCATTACCTCATCACTCAGCACTCGGCACTTTCAACTACTCGCTTGGAGCGCCTCATGATACATCGACACGTCAATATCGCGGTTCGAGATGGAACGTCACGGCGTGTCTTATGGCTAGATGCGGTGATTGATGGAAAGACCGCAAGGTGTTGTTCGTCCGAAGGATCGTCATTCAGCCGTGCGGGCGTGGATCGTCGCTGCCTATCGACGAGAGCGCGTCCGCGATGCTGCCCGAAAAG
>JABWBZ010000123.1 GCA_013359335.1 bacterium | reverse complement strand
CTCTCACGCCTTACGGATTACATCCATCAGACCCGCTGGGTGGGAAATATACGCTCACAGTAACAGAAGCAACCTATATCAACACCGTAATTGATGCTTACAATAGCACAATTGCTGCAGAAGCCGCTGAACACGGATGGGGATTAGCCGATGTCAATGCTATCTTCAATCAAATTGCATCCGTATCCGGTCCAAGCGGAAGCGGATATAATATTGGCGGCGGAATTCGTGTAAAAACAGATTTCATTAGCGGTGGTATCTTCAGTTATGATGGTGTACACCCATCTACTTTGGGATATGCGATTTTAGCAAATGAAATTATCAAAGCGGCTAATGAAAATTATGGTAGTTCAGTACCTCTTTTAAATTTGATGAATTATCTACAATAAAGTTTTCTTAGAATCTCTTTAAAGAAGTCCGTTTTCTAAGTAGGAAACGGACTTCTTATTTATCTAAATAATAATGCATTGTTCTACTCAGTTAAGATTTGTTGTTGACTTTTCGTATCACTTTATATATATTCTCGCCGCAATTTTTAATTTACATTTTTTTGCTGGTGTAGCTCAGCTGGTAGAGCAACTGACTTGTAATCAGTAGGTCGACGGTTCAATTCCGCCCACCAGCTCTGATACACGATTTTATAGCCTGTTCTTTCAAAATATTCTCGGGCAGTTGGCGGAGTGGTCAATCGCAACAGACTGTAAATCTGTCGGGCTATGCCCTACGGAGGTTCAAATCCTTCACTGCCCACTTAAAAGCCTTATGAAAGTAAGGCTTTTTTCATTATGAGAAAATCATATATACATCCTTTTTTATTTATACTCCCCTGGTTATTTACGTTTGCAGCATTCTGGCTTTATCCGTTTGTTTTCTCGTTTTATCTTAGTTTTACAAATTACAGTTTACTCAATACTGCGTCGGCTCAATGGATCGGCATGGTCCATTACAAAAAACTTTTTGGGGATCCGCTATTTTGGACAGCCTTGAAAAATACCATTGTATTCTGTTTTGTTACGATTCCAGTTACCATCACTCTCTCCATCGTATTGGCCAATGCTATCCATTTAACCAAAGCATTAAAACCACTCATACGCACGTCTGTTTTTATACCCTCCATAGTCTCCGTAACAGTTATTGCGCTAATATTCATTCAGTTTTACGCGCATGACGGCTATCTCAGCTTGCTGGGGCAATTTCTGGGATTTGACGAACAACAACGCGGCCTTTTGCTAAATGATCAAACGGCTTTATTCAGCATTATGTTAATGGATATTTTGGTGAGCACGGGATACTATGCTATTTTATTTCTGGCCTCAATCCAGAATATATCCACCGATTTGTTTGAAAACGCAGAGCTCGCCGGAGCCAACAGTCTGCAAAAATTCTGGCATATCACATTACCTCAATTGCGCCCGATGATACTGTTTGCACTGGTCATTAATACGATAAAAAGCTTTCAGATTTTTACGGAAATTTTTATTATGACGAAAGGCGGGCCACTAAATGCCACTACCACTATGATTTACAGAATATATGAACTCGGGTTTAGAGATTTTCAGATGGGATATGCTTCGGCAATGGCTTACGTTTTACTCATTATCATCGGAGTTTTTGCGTGGATTCAAATTCGGTTGCTCAAAACAAAAGAAGCAACTTAGAGAATTTTCATAACTACGATTTTGTAGCCCCAACTCATCAAAAACAGAAATAGCATTCCATACTGCCCCCACTCCATATATTCCGAATTCATTACTTCAGAAAAAGGGATTTTTTTTATTATTGCCCACACAGTAAAAAAAGCCAAGATAACCAAAACTAAAAATAAGCACGTCCCAAACGGCTGAGCAGACAACGACGCTGCAAGATTTCCATGTGCAAAATGGACAAAAGACGTTGTAAGTCCGCACGAAGGACATGGATAGCCGGTGATTGTAAGAAAACCACACGGTGGTAGGCCAAGTTGCTCGTGTGTGCCGTAACCCATGGCTGATGGCGTCAATTGATATGAAAGTAAAACGATGAATAAAAATACGGACAGGTAAGTCAAATATGGCCATGCTGAGAAAGCAGAAGCTTCCGTTTCAAACGGCGCGGCATTGGAATTCATGTTAAGAATCTTTTACAGTATTTTTCAAATTTTCGAACGCCAATTCAACATCAAATTTCAAATCCATAACAAAATTCGGGATGGTTTTGAATTCGTCAATCGATTCCATGACTTCTTTATGGTATTTTTCAATCGTATGAAATTTGATGCGTTTCCTTTTTTCAAGGTCGTCAATCCGGTGATTCCAATCGATAATCTGCGATGAATTTTCCTCAACAATTTTTCGAATTCTGGCAATTCGCGCAACTATTTTTTCTTTGACATCCTGTGGTGTTGCCGTATTACGCAGCAGGCGCAACATCACTCGTAAGGATGTTTCTTCATCGGATACGACGTCGGTAAAAATCTCATTGCGCAGGTTAGGTGGAAGCGCCTTGTCATTGAGAACTTCGATTAACTTGTCCGAACTGACTTTGAGCAATATGTGAATGGCCCGGCGGCGAATAACCGGGACGTTGCACAAAACCAACCGAGCCAGCATTTCGACCGCCACTTCTTCTTTGGTATCCGGATTTTTTGCTTCTTCCAAAATACCACGAAGATTTAATTCGCTTAAAACGTAGCTCGCATGCGTATTGCCTTGCTTAGCCATCTGCACGAGAATAGGCCGTGAAATTTTGGCGTTTTTCAGCGCAACTATACTGACGCCTTGCTGCGAACTTTCGCGTACAAGTTTCTCAAGCAGAGGTTCGATCCGATTTTTTTCTTCCTCGCTGAGATCAACTTTTTCTTCGGAATCTTCCAGAAAAAAATCCATTCCAACTCCTTATGCGTGGGGTTTAACGTTCAGCGTAAAGAAAAATGCCGTTCCCTCACCCACTTTGCTTTCCACATCAATTTTTCCTTGATGCGCTTCAATAATGGATTTACAAATGGCCAAGCCCAATCCCGTGCCACCGCCCCCTGCATGTTCATCGCTGGTAAATACACCGCCGGTTTTTTTATATTTTTCAAAAATATGCGGCAAATCTTCCTCGGGAATTCCAATGCCTGTATCGCGTATAGAAAACCGGACGCCGCCTTGTTGGTATTCTTCGGCATTGATCGCGACTGATCCGCCGTTGGGTGTAAATTTAATGCTGTTGGAGATCAGATTATTCAAAACCTGCACGATTTTTTGCCCGTCAAAAAAGGCCGCCAGTTCTTCGTTTTCAATTTCATTGATCAATTCAATTTCTTTTTGCTGGGCGAGAATGCGCATATTGCGAATCGCTTCATCCACTACGCTTTTCAACGAATTGTTTTCAGGAAAAATCTCAAGCGTTCCGGAATCGATTCTGGTTATATCGAGAATATCATTGATAAAAGACATAAGTTTTTTATTGTTCGCAAGAATGCTTCCCAGAATTTCTTTTTGATCGTCCGTCACCGGATCGACGTGCTCATGATACAAGGCTTCGACAAAGCTCTGGTTGGCAATGATCGGCCCTCGTAAATCGTTGACAATAGTCGAAGTAAAATTGGACTTAATTCTTTCAATTTCCTCCAATTTAGTAATGTAGCGCATGGTTAGCACCATTTCGCGAGCTATCAATTGGAGCAATTTGAAAATGTCCTTATTGTATGCAAAGGTATCCGGAGTAAAGACTGCTATCGAACCTATAATCTGATGTTCATCGCGCATGGGTATCACCAAAAACGAGTTGACGTCAGTTGCTCCGTCCGCCCCGACGCGATCCGGTTTCAGAATATCTTTCCGGGCAACTTTTGCCACGCCAAGTCGAATTTTTTCGGGATTGAATTCCTGGGATGTTATAAGTCCGATGCATTTATCCAAAAACTTTTCATGAACCGTTTTTTGAATGTCAAAAGTTACATGAACTTCATCTTTTGAAAATAGCGATACTGCCGCCGTATGGTATTCGACGATTTGTTCGAACAACTCAAAAAATTTTTTAATCATTTCCGTCCGACTGTAAGCGTACCGCGAAAGATCGCGCATGCGGTTAGAGACGGTCGATTCATACAACAGCCTTTCAAGAATCCGGTTGATTTTTGATTTGATACTTTCTTCGCTGGTGTCAACCGATGTCAAATCCAGATTCTCTTCATCCCGTTGCGAATAATCCAGCTTTTCAGGCTTGACGGTTTCACGCAATAACCGTTCAACCTGCGCAAGAAGTTCTGAAGTATCCGTTGATTTGGTCACGAAACTGTTGGCGCCCGCTTCGATGCCCCAGAAACGGTCCTGCTGCTGCCCAAGGCTGGTCAATAAGATAATCGGCGTATGGGCTCGTGATGGATCGTCTTTGACGAGACGGCAGAATTGATAACCGTTAAGTTCGGGCATGATGATGTCGCTGACGATCAGATCCGGGTTCTCCGTTTCGACCATGTGCATGCCTTCGACGCCGTTTTTTGCGCTGATGACTCTGTAACCGGCTTTGGACAAAGCCATTTTATACATGATCAACTGCGTCGCACTGTCATCGACTACTAAAATTTTTTCTTTAGCCACGTCAGCCTTTCAAAAAAATTTACACTTTTTCAAATTTTTCAACTTTGATAACCTGCTGTAACTCTTCAGCCATTTTATCGATCGATACAACCTTATCGACTACGCCCAATTCAATAGCTTCTTTCGGCATTCCAAATACGACACAAGATTCCTGACTTTGCGCCAACGTCAAGCCGCCGTGTTCCTTGATCGTTTTCATTCCGTCTGCACCGTCACGTCCCATTCCCGTCAGAATCACACCCATTACGCTTGAGCCCAGCGATTTTGCCGCTGAATCCATCATCAAGGTCGCGCATGGCCGCAGCCCGTTAACCGGCATGGATTTACTTAGGCGGACAACTCTTCCCGGATCGACCAGCATGTGATATCCGTCCGGCGCTATATACACCGTACCGGCCGTCATCGTCTCGCCACGCTCGGCCGTTTTTACGGTGATTGAACATTCTTTGTTGAGCCAATCGACAAATCCTTGTCCGAAGCCGTCGCAGATATGCTGCACGATGGCAATGGGAACAGAAAATGCGGACGGAAGATTCTTAAGAATTTTCAAAAGTGCGGAAGGTCCTCCTGTCGATGAGGCCACAGCAACTAATTCGACCGGACGAATTGGCCGAAGAATACGCGTGTACAAAGTACGATCGTATTTGATCAGTTCCGCTCTTGTGAATTCCCGCGTATCCGTCATACTGCCGCGCACCGGCTGCTTGCCCGGCGGCGTTTCGGACGTTTTTTTCTCGGCGCCCCTCGTCGTTACCGATGAAACATGATGAAAAACTTTGACGCCGGAAAGAATTTTAATTTTTTTAATGAGGTCGCGACCGATGTATTCATAATCCATCGCCAGGTTGCCTTTAGGCTTTTCGACGATGTCCAGCGCGCCCGCACGAATAGCGTTAAAAGCAATGTTAAGATCGTCTTTACCGACTGAAGCGCTGATGACGAGAATTGGCGTCGGGCAAATGGTCATGATTTGTTTGGTCGCTTCGAATCCGTCCATAACCGGCATTCGAATATCCATCGTGACGATATCGGGCCGCAGCAGGCGGACTTTTTCAACCGCTTCTTTACCGTTGCGCGCTGTACCGATAACCTGAAATTCTTCTTCAGAAGCAAATATCTTCTGAAGGATCATCGTCACCGTCATTGAATCTTCAGCGATCAGGATCTTGATCATAGACTACAATAGTTTCTCAATCGTTTCGAGTAAGTTGGACTGATCGAACGAACCTTTGACAATGTATGCATTGGCGCCGACTTCAATGCCTTTACGCTTGTCTTTTTCCGATTCCAGCGAAGTGCATAAAATAAACGGGATCTCCTGGAACTTCGATTCTTTGCGAACTTTTTCAGCAAATTCGAAACCGGTCATCATCGGCATTTCAACGTCGCTTACGACTATATCGAATCCGCCTTCCGATAATTTCTGATAACCTTCCAATCCGTTGGTCGCCGTAGTTACATGATAACCAGCTGATTCCAGAATATTTTTTTCGAGGGTACGTGTGGTAATGGAATCGTCGACAACCAATACGCGTTTTTTCACCAAATCTCGCGTACGTCGCTCCCGGAAAACAAATTTGGTTCCCGATCCTTGCACCGATTTAATCAGATCGTTGGGATTAAGGATTAGCGAAATGCGCCCGTCGCCGAGCACCGTCGACCCGGCCACGTTTTTCACACGTTTTAATTGATTGCCAAGATTTTTCACAACCACTTCCTGTTCGTCCAGCAATTTGTCCACCAAGAATGCAACGCGCCGGCCCAGTGAACTCAAAACAACGGCAGGAAATTTATTGGTTTCAATTTTCGTCAGGTGTTGGCCGGTTTTAACGGCCGCGGCAGCTTTCAACAAGCCTTTGTTTTTAAGCCGTTGGCGCGGATTGCCCAAAACTTCTTCAAGTTTATATACCGGTACAGGCTTTTCATCGACCATGATAAACGGATTCTGACCGGTGGAAACAATTTCTTCTTCCGTCAATCGCACCGTACGCTCCACGTAATCAATCGGCAACGAATAGTAATCCGTTCCGACGTCGACAATAAGCACATGCGTGGTCGCCAGCGTCAGTGGAATTTTTAAAATAAATTTCGATCCCTTTCCTTTCTCGGAATCTGTTTCAATCGTTCCTTTGATACGTTCGATATTGGCTTTGACCACGTCAAGACCTACGCCGCGACCGGACAAATCCGTGATAATTTTAGCCGTTGAAAAACCGGAATGAAAAATCAAACTGATCAAATCGCTCTTGGAAACATCTTCGATTTGTTCGGCTTTGATGTACCCTTTCTTCACGGCCATTTGTGCAATGCGATCCGTATCAATTCCACGCCCGTCATCGCTTACTTCGATTTGTACCATATTGCCGATATATCCGGCGCGAATACTGATCGTCCCCTCAGGGTTTTTGCCGACTTCCACACGTTCAATCGGCGTCTCAACCCCGTGATCGATCGAATTGCGTAACAAATGAATGAGCGGATCTTTAAGCTCTTCCAATATTTTTTTATCGACCCGCGTATCGGCGCCGTAAATTTCGAATTTGACTTTCTTATTCTGCCCTTTGGCAATATCGCGCACCATCCGCGGATATAAATCAAAAATGGTCGATATCGGCATCAGCCGAATTATCCGTAGATTATCCTGAATATCTCCCGTGATGACCGACGTGCGCATATTATCTTCATTGTGCTTGTCGTACAAATTGTTAAGTAAATCCAGCAGTTTGGTCGTTTTATCAACGGCCGCGTCATAAAAAGAAATAAAGGTTTTCAAGTCCATCGCTGACAATGCAGATTTACCGGCAGCGTTGAATGAGCCGTTATTGCCGGAAGACTCAATAGCCGCAACGCGGTTAAAAACTTTTTCCCTGAACGATTTCAACCTTTCGGCTTGTTGAGTCCATTCATCGCATAATTCGACGATTTTTTTAATGTCAATCAGCCGCTGTTGCGACTTAATGCGCGTGGTAATCAGTTCACTGACTTGATTCATTAGATCGTCAAGGCGCTTTGTCGAAACACGGATAATCGCGTCTTCGGCAACGGTTCCGCGGGAGCCTGTTTCCGTTTTTTCTTGTGAAGTTTCCTGGTAGGTTGATTCGGCTACCGGTTGTGGCATCGGTTTGGAAATCTCTTGATTTTTTAGTTCGTCATCAATCGTAGTTATAGCAGCGGGCTCCGCTTCCTCCGTCGTTTTTACTTTTTTCGATTCATCTTTTCCTTCGGCAACTTTGCCCACTACGGTTTCTTTGGATTGAACCATTTTTTCTAATTTTTCACTAATCGCCGCAACATCGATATCCTGATCCGTACCTTCAGTCGAAATGCGTTCAATAATCTGGGAGATAATATCGACGCCTTCGTATACAACGTCAAAATCTTCGGGAGTCAGACTTATCGATCCCTTGCGTAACAAACCGAAACCGTCTTCAATTTTATGCGCAATGGTTTCAATTTTTGAAAAACCCATCATGCGCGCCGCGCCTTTGATACTGTGAGCCGTCCGAAAAAGCTCATCCAAAAGTTCGCGTGAACCAGGCGTCTCTTCAAGTTTCAACAGTCCTTTATTCAAATCCTTAAGGTGTTCTTCACTTTCCACCTTAAAAATTGCCATCATCTCTTTGAGTTCTTCTTTGGAGAGTTCCATAGACTCTTAATATTAAGCTTGGTAAATTTTAATAAAAAAATTTAAATATTTTTTAGTTAATTATTTTTTGTAGAACCGTTGGCGTGATCAACCAATTGTCTGAGTTCTTTAGTTAATCCCAGAACCGAATCGACCGCGTTTTGGGTTTGAGTAGTTCCGGTAGCCACTTGTTTCACAACTTCATTGATATTGGCCATGGCTAGCGTGATTTGCTCGATGCCGATCGTCTGTTGTTTGCTCCCGACGAGGATTTGTTGCGCATAGCCGACATTTTCTTCCAGGCTTTGAATGCTCTCGTCCATCAGACGTCCGGCGTCGCGAATTTTTTCAACGCCAATGTCCACCCGTTTCGATCCTTCCTCGGTAGCCATTACGGTTGAATTGGTTGCATTTTGAATCTGGGTAATGAGATCGCGAATTCGTAACGAAGCCTCTTTACTTTTTTCAGCCAATTTACGGACTTCGATGGCCACCACGCCGAATCCTTTTCCAAATTCCCCGGCCTTGCTTGCTTCGATGGCGGCATTGAGCGCAAGCATATTGGTTTGTTCGGCTATGTCATTGACGGTCGTGGTAATGACTCCGATTTGCTGAGTTTTTTCACTGAGATCGAGAATTTGTTCGGCAATCCTCTCGACGTGCCGGCGAATTTCATTCATTTCTTCAATAGTCCCGTCCACGGCCGATTTACCTTTACTGGTGACGTCCATACTCCGCTCAGCGCTTTCAACGACGAATTGGGCTTTTTCCGTTGTCTGATGCGAGGTCGCGGCAAGTTCCTGCGTCGTGGTCGTCGTTTGATTAAGCGCGGTCGATTGCTCATTCATACCAACAGCCTGTTGCCCCATAATTGACGTCAATTGACTCACGACGGATGACATCCGAGCAATCGCATCTTTTAAAGTATGATCGAAATTTTGCAGGTTATCAATCATTGTATTGAAATTATTTTGCAGATCGTACAGTTCGCCTGTTGCATTTAATTTTAATTTTTCCGAAAAATCTTTTTTAACAATTTTTCCAACGTTTCTTTCTATACGAATTGTGTTTTCAATAGTATATTTCAAAAATAATTTAAAAAAACCTATTACGCATACAATGCCCGCCCCATAAGTAGAAACCCACGCCCACCAATAATCCGAATAGTAACCTAACAATAATGCGCACAAATGTGAAACAATCAAAAATGGCACGCCTTGTATCATAAGATGTAAGACATATTTTTT
>JABWBZ010000122.1 GCA_013359335.1 bacterium | reverse complement strand
AGAAATTCGCATTAATGTGGAAGATCAGATTCTTGACTTATGCGTTCGCGGTCTGGACTTGCGGCGTGAAGGCGCCCGCGGGCTCAACCGTTCCCTCGAAGAATTGATTTCGCGCCCGTTATCGCGCGTGATGATTGAGAATCCGGGCTGCCGCGTGTATAACATCACCCGGCATGAAGATAAAGTGGTTGTAATGAGAGGCATGTAATTTTTATCAGTCATCCTCGATAGGGTCGAACTGACAGTTTTATAACGGAGGATTTGTGGAAGTTATTATTCCTGACACGAACATGGCGGCGATCATGCCGCAAATTATTCTTACGATCGGCGCTTGCGTTGTACTTTTGCTTAGTGTTTTTGCACACAGTACGCGAAAATATCTAGGCTATCTTTCTGCTCTGACGTGCATCGCAGCATTGGCCAATACGTTCATGATTTGGGATATCAATCAAACGGTTTTCGCCGGCATGATCACGATCAACGCCTATTCCAACGCGTTTAACATGATTATCCTGATCAGTGCAACGTTGATCACGCTCGTTACGCACGATGCAGTCGATGATCATAAAGTCGGCGAGTTTTTTTCGATCGTTTTGATTTCGACGCTAGGCATGATGATCATGGCATCCAGCCAGAATTTGTTGGTGATTTTTTTGGGATTGGAAATTTTATCGATCGGGCTTTATGTTTTAATCGGTATGAATCGTGCGCGCATTCATTCACTCGAAGCGGCATTAAAATATTTTTTGTTAGGCGCGTTTGCATCTGGTTTTTTTCTGTATGGCATTTCCTTGACGTACGGAACGACCGGCAGTTTCGATCTCGTTAAAATCAGCCGTTATTTACAGGCCAATAATATGCTTGGCGACCCTTTGATGCTGAGCGCACTGGCCATGCTGTTGATCGGATTTGGATTCAAAGTCGCGCTCGTCCCATTTCACATGTGGTCGCCCGATGTTTATCAGGGTGCGCCGGCGCCGATCACCGGTTTTATTGCGACCGCGCCTAAGGCAGCTGCTTTTGCAGCATTTGCCCGCGTATTCGTCGAAGCTTTTGCGCCGCTTCATATCGATTGGTCTACGATTTTATATTGGATTTGTATTATCACGATGATCACCGGTAATTTACTCGCATTAATCCAGACGGACATCAAACGCATGCTTGCGTTCTCGAGTATTGCGCATGCCGGTTACATCATCATGGCCATTCTCGCCGGACCAAAATTAGCCGATAGTAATCCTGGTCTTTCAGCCAATTCAATCGTTTTCTACGTGATGGTGTATTCACTGATGAATCTTACAGCCTTTTCGATTATTTACATTTTTGAAAGCCGTGAAGGGCGAAATCTTAAAGTCGAAAATTTTGCGGGATTCGGCGCTAAATATCCGATGCTGAGCGTTGGGATGACCATTGCGATGCTGTCGCTCGCCGGCATTCCGCTCACCGGCGGTTTTATTGCCAAATTACAAATTTTCTCGGCCGCCATCGATGCGGGATATGTTGGACTTACGATCGTTGCCGTTATCACGGCTTTAATTTCAGTTTATTATTATCTCAATGTGTTGGTGAAAATGTATTTCAGTGAACCGGAAGAACCTTTGGAAGACGTAGAAGTTTCAAAAGCCACATCGCTGGCGTTGATGCTGAGCAGTGCCGGAATCATTGTTCTAGGGGTTTTACCGTCTTTGATGATGAAATTGATGTAACCGTAATCGCAACGTGCTCTTGAAAGCCTTTGGTTCCAGACACGATGGGATCGAAGGCTTTTAAGTTTCAGGTCAACGGGTTTTAATCGGAGTTCAGATGAATTTGGTAATTTTTGCCGGCGGAACGTCGAGTGAGAGAGATGTATCGCTGGCTTCTTCCGCTGCAGTCTATAAAGCAATGACGGACGCCGGTCATAGCATCACCATGATCGATACCGCTTCAGGCGAATTCATAACGCCGGAAACGCTCGCACAGGTTGGTACTGCCCCACCCGACAGGATTGCCTTGAAAAAGGCTTCGGAAAAACAATTGGCCGTTTATTCTCAATTGATCGGTTCGGACATTGTAAAAAAAGCGGATGCTATTTTTCTCGGTTTGCACGGCGGCATCGGTGAAAATGGAAAATTGCAAAGCCTGCTCGATTTGGCCAATATTCGTTATACCGGTTCGGGTGTTCTTGCCAGCGCATTGGCGATGAACAAAGTTATGTCGAAAAGAGTTTTTGGAAGCATCGGTGTGCCGACGCCACAATATTTATTTTTTAAAAGAAATGAATCTCACACAAAAATTGCAAGCAGAATTGAATCGGATTTTAGTTTCCCGTTAATTATCAAACCCAATGAAGAAGGGTCGACCGTCGGCCTCTCTCTCGTCAAAGATCGGCCAGAATTGACTGCAGCCATCGGTAAGGCTGCTCAATACAGCGACATTCTCGTTGAAGAATATATTGAAGGAAGAGAATTGACCGTTGCCGTTGTCGGCGATCAGGCGCTGCCGGTAATTGAAATTATTCCTCAAAGCGGTTTCTACGATTACGAACACAAATACACTAAAGGCAAAACGCAATACGTTTGTCCGGCCGATATTCCGGCCAATGTTGCTGAAGACGCCAAACGTTTTGCGAAGCAAGCATTTGATGGTATCAACTGCCGCGGTTACGCGAGAATTGACTTCCGCCTGAGTTTGGAAAATAAATTATACTGCTTGGAAGTAAATACTTTACCCGGCATGACCGCAACCAGCCTTGTTCCGAAAGCTGCAAAAGCGGTAGGTATTGAATTCGACCAATTGATCGAAAAAATCATTCAGTTGGCATCGGCTGAGACATGACGAAACTCATTTTATGCTTATTTAAAAATTCACATATTTAAACAAGGAGATTTCCCGATGGCCTACAAAAATATTTCACTGGAAACGAAAAACAAGATCGCTTACCTGACGATCAACCGGCCGGATAAACTCAACGCCCTCAACACTGAAACGTTCAACGAACTTTACGATGCTTTTAAAAAAATTAACGACGACGCTCAGGTGATCGGCGTGATTTTGACCGGCAGCGGTGAAAAAGCCTTCGTGGCTGGCGCCGATATTACCGAACTCGCCGTTCAGACTCCGGTGACTGCCAAAGAATTTGCGCTGCGCAGCGAAGTGGTTTTATGTTTTATCGAACGGATGAGCAAACCGGTCATTGCGGCGGTCAATGGATTTGCGCTCGGCGGCGGCTGTGAATTGTCGATGGCTTGCCACATGCGCATTGCATCCGAAAGCGCTAAATTCGGGCAACCGGAAGTTAATCTGGGATTGATTGCCGGCAACGGCGGAACGCAGCGATTGCCAAGACTCGTTGGTAAAGGACGCGCCATCGAATTACTTTGCACCGGCGACATGATATCAGCCGATGAGGCCTTCCGTATCGGCTTGGCCAATCGCGTTGTGAAAAAAGAAGAACTGATTCCAGCGTGTGAAAAGATTTTGAACACCATCGCTTCTAAAGCGCCGATTGCTGTTAAACTTACGCTGGAGGCGGTTCAGAGCGGAATGGAAATGACGTTGGCCGAAGGACTTAATTTCGAGGCAAATTTATTCGGACTTGTTTTTTCCAGTGAGGACATGAAGGAAGGAACCAAAGCCTTCATGGAGAAACGCAAACCGAATTTTCAGGGAAAATAATTTATAAACCGGTTAATAAATTTAGCCGGTTTTTTTATCTACTAGGTTTTTAAAAATCAAAATGTCTCTTTTTATTACATTACTGGTCATCACTTTAATTGCATTCGGACTTAATTTTTTAATTAAAATTACCGTCCAAAGAAAATGGCTTTGGATAACAATTTATTCATCAATATTAATCGTTGGAGCGTTATTAGTAAAGAAACATTTTTCCGTATTTGATACTTCATTCAAACTTAAACAATGGCCGACAACAGAAGCAAAAATCATTTCATCCGAGGTAACGGGTCAACGCGCTTTTCGTCCCGAAATCGTTTTAGAATATTCTGTTAACAAACGGCAATACACGCTCAAGACCGATATGGACGTTCCCGGATTCGGAACAAAAAACAATCGATTAAATGTTGCTAGAGAAACCGTCATCGAAAATTTTCCTGGAAAAATTCTGACCGTTCATTACAATCCCGACAATCCCGGGGAGGCTGTTTTGTATACCAGCGGCAAATTTTCGTCTTACGTTTTTTTGAGCATCGGTGTTTTTATGTATGCCATTGGCGTATACGGCGTTTTAAATTTTATTTTTAATTTACAAAAACGAACAGGTTGAAATTTTTTTGATTTTAATTAACCGATTATTTATTTTTTGATGCGTTTACCTTCCTGACAACGCATTTCCACGAGCAACACACCTAAAACGGGAGAACGATTTATGAAATCTTACGCTCCTGACAAAATCCGCAACATTTGTCTTGCATCGCACGGCGGCACCGGTAAAACAACGCTGTCGGAGGCTATTCTGTACGTCACCGGCGAAAAAAAGCGATTCGGAACGATCGAAGAAGGCTCAACGGCGAGTGATTACAATTCTGATGAGATTGAACGTAAATTTTCGATCAATACATCGCTGATGCATTGCGAGTGGAAAGGCGTTAAAATTAATATTCTCGATACGCCGGGATATGCCGATTTCCGTGGAGAAGTACGCGGCGCGATGAGCGTGTCCGACATGGTGATCATTCCGATCAAGGCCACGGCGTTGATGGATGTGGGAACTGAGATCGCGTGGGATTACGCGGCTGAACACAACCTTCCGGTCATGTTTGTCATCAATGAATTGGACAAAGAGAATTCCAATTTCGATAAAACGTTCGACGTTTTAGTTGAACGTTTTGGCGGCGATCGCCATATTGTTGAAATCGGTTTTCCTATCGGTGAGGGCCGGCCGGATTTTAATAAAATTTTTGACATCATTAAAATGCAGATGTTGAAATTCAACACGGACAAGTCCGGAACATACGAAGCGTTGGACGTCCCGAATGAATTCAAAGAACGATTAAATAAACTCCATGAAATCCTGATAGAAGACGCAGCCGAGAGCGAAGAAAAATTTATGGAGGATTATTTTGAAACCGGTACGCTAACGGATGAAGAATTTACGACCGGTCTGCGAGAAGGAATTCTCGCGCGGAAAATCATTCCGGTATTCTGTACGAACGGAATCAATTCCGTCGGCATCCGTCCGCTGCTTGACTTTATTGTCGATTATGGCCCCTCACCGTCTGACATGCCTGCCAAAAAAGGTTTGTCGGCAACCGGCGCTTCTGAAATACGCGAATGTAAATCAGACGCTCCATTTTCGGCATTTGTCTTCAAAACGATCAGCGAGCCGCACGTCGGCGAAATGTCGCTATTTCGCGTGTATTCAGGCGCGGTGAAAACCGGCGACGACGTTTTGAATGCCAGTAAAGGTTTGATGGAACGTATTGGCCAGGTATTCTTACTTAATGGAAAGGAACGTGTCGATATCGGCCAGATTGGCGCCGGCGATATTGCAGCACTGGTTAAACTCAAAGACACTCACACAAATAATACTTTGTGCGATAAAAATAAAACCATTCGTTATGAAGAAATAAAATTCCCCGACCCAATTATTACGTTCGCCATCATTCCTAAGGGAAAAGCGGACGAAACCAAAATCAGTACCGGGCTTCATTCGCTCCATGAAGAAGATCCCTCGTTCGTTTATACCTACGATACGGAAACGCTGCAAAGTATTGTCAGTGGCCAGGGCGAAATGCATCTGACCATTATTACTAAAAGGCTGAAAGATCGTTTCGGTGTGGAAGTGGATTTGATCGAGGCACGAATTCCGTACAAAGAAACTATCCGCGGCGCGATCAAAGACGCGGAATTCAAACACAAAAAACAATCCGGCGGACGCGGCCAATACGGGCACGTACATCTGAAAATTGAACCCAAAAAGCGCGGCGAGGGATTTGAATTTATCGACGATATCGTCGGCGGAGTCGTGCCGGGACGGTTTATACCGGCAGTTGAAAAAGGAGTTACGGAAGCAATGACGAGCGGAGTTATCGCAGGTTATCCGGTTGTTGACGTCAAAGTCAGTCTCTTTGACGGCTCGTATCACGATGTCGATTCGGATGAGTTATCATTCAAAATCGCCGGCGCACAGGCTTTCCGTAAAGGATTCAAAGACGCGCATCCTGTCATGCTTGAACCCATTTATGAAATCGAAGTCAAGATTCCTGAGGAATATATGGGCGCGATCATGGGCGATATCTCCAGCCGTCGCGGTCAAATTCAAGGCATGGAAGCCGATGGCCATTTTCAAATCGTCCGTGCGCACGTGCCGCTGGCTGAACTTCAGAAGTACGCGACCATCTTGCGATCAATGACCAGCGGGCGCGGCGTTTTTAGAAAAAAATTCACGCACTATGCCGAACTCCCGCACGATCTCGCGCATAAAATTATTCAAGAATACGAAGAAAAACGCGCGCAGGGCGAGAAGTAAATTTCTGAGAATTACATGCATTTCTCTATAGAGTACGCACTTTTGCTTGCATCTCATATAATGGGTTATGGGTATTTTGTTGCTAAAATAGGAGGATATTTATTATATCATCCGTACCGCGTAATTACAAATGATTTAAAGACAGCAGTAGTTATTCCGGTTTATAATGAGGATACCAGCTTCTTTAGACGTTGCCTTGAATCAGTTCTAAATCAATCTTGCCAACCTGATGAAATTTTTGTTGTTGATGATGCATCATTAAGTGATCAATGCTATCAAATTGCACATGAATTTTCATTGCTAAATTCTCGAATGACAGTTCATCGTTTCGAGAAGAATATGGGCAAAAGGATGATTCATAAATGGGTCATCGAGCATTCTCAAGCCGATATTTTAGCAAATATCGATAGCGATGTTATTATGGAACCTCACGCTCTGGAAGAGGCATTGAAACCTTTTACTGATCCAACCATTCAAGGCGTTGCAACACACACTACGGCAACTAATTATCATGTTAATTGGCTGACTCGGTACCTCGGCACAGTTTTGATATCGCAAGATTTCGATCGCGCAGCGCTTTCCGCCTTTGATTCAGCTTATGCGACGGGAAGATTATGCTTATTCAGAACCATGGTCTACAAAGAATATATGAATGATTATCTTTACGAGCGATTTTTAGGAATTCTAATGCGATCAGGCGATGATTCCTGCATGACTCGGTTAGCTATGCGTCGTGGTAGAGTGGTGTACCAGGAAACAGCCCACGTTCAAACACCTGTAGCCGAAAGCCTTAATGTGTTTTTGAAGCAATTTCTCAGATGGGAACGCAATACGTTGCAGACCAACTTTAGATTTATAATGGAATTGAAAATTGTAAGGCCTTTTTGGTTGTTTAATTTACTTGATTTATTCTCCCGGTTGCTGTTTGGTCCTTTGTTCATTGTTGGTATCATTGTAAACCCCGGAATTGCCTTAAAATCCTTTGCAGCCTTTTACTTTGTTTTTCTAATGCTTTCCATACGCGGCCGCGTTACCGTATTGAATGAATCCATCAGTTGGTTTTGGCTGCTTGTAGCGCCTATTTTAAAAATCTTTCAATCTATGATTGCTACGCCTATACGAGTTTATGCGCTTTTAACCATCCGAAGCGATGTTTGGGGAACACGCCAGAGCTTATCCATATAGAGAGCGGGACTACAAATTTCTTGGCAAATTTTTTAAAAAATTTTGGCACAATGTTCGTGCTGTTAGAGCAAGTGGTTTGTCTTGAAATAGTCGATTGAGACCAGAGCGACTCTGCTGAGCCCGTTTCGTATGTTCCCTCATTGGAAAGCACTCCTTGTGCGTTGATGTCAAATTAATGTACGAGAATCGGAGAGCTTGTTTTATCCTGGATCACAACAATCTTGGCCTCTTCTACTTTTCACCCTTTGGATCTTTACCAAAAACCTCGCGCTGATTGCTCAAAAAAAGATCACTATTTTTCGGGGGATGTTTCCTAAATCAATATATTGCATTTCGCCTTCCGTTTTTTTATAATTCACGCAACTTATGAAAATAACGCATGTCCAAGGAATGACGCATGTCCGGTAAAGCCGACTCAAAAACCGAATCCAATGTTGCCCGTTATGATTTTGCCGAAGTCGAACCGAAATGGCAAAAATATTGGGAAGAGAATAAAACCTTTCGGGCAGCCGAAGATCCCAAATTTCCCAAAGAAAAACGTTACTATGTCATGGATATGTTTCCCTATCCTTCCGGATCGGGTTTACACGTCGGACACACGGAAGGTTATACGGCAACAGATATACTTGCACGTTATAAACGCATGAAAGGGTTTAACGTTCTTCACCCAATGGGATGGGATGCTTTCGGACTTCCGGCCGAACAATATGCCGTAAAAACCGGCGTTCATCCTGCAATCACTACGAAACAAAATGTCGATAATTTCAGAAGACAATTAAAATTAGTCGGGTTTTCTTACGATTGGGACCGTGAAGTGGACACCACCGATCCAGAATATTTCAAATGGACGCAATGGATATTCATACAATTGTACAAACGCGGCCTCGCTTACCTTGCAGAAGTTCCTGTCAATTGGTGTCCTGAATTGGGAACCGTTCTGGCCAATGAAGAAGTTCCGGAACAGATCGAGAAAGGATTTACCGTTGTCCGTCGTCCGATGCGCCAGTGGATGCTGAAAATAACGGCGTATGCCGATCGGTTGCTGGATGATCTTGCGTTGGTTGATTGGCCGGAAAATATCAAAGAAATGCAGCGCAACTGGATCGGGCGCAGTGAAGGAGCGGAGATTAATTTTCCAATTAAAGGTTCCAATCAAACCATACGCATTTTTACTACTCGGCCTGATACGATTTTCGGCGCGACTTACATGGTGTTGGCTCCCGAACATCCCCTCGTGGATAAAATATCGGCTCCATCGCAACGGGTTGCTGTTGACGAATACAAAAAAAAGGCCGCATTGAAAAGCGATATGGAGAGAACGGAATTAGCCAAAGAAAAAACCGGCGTTTTTACGGGCGCTTTTGCAATCAATCCCGCGAATCAAAAAGAAATTCCGATCTGGATTGCCGATTATGTTCTGATCAGTTACGGTACCGGCGCGATCATGGCTGTGCCGGGGCATGATGAACGCGACCACGACTTTGCCCGCCAATTTGGCTTGCCAATCGTTGAGGTGGTGCAGGGTAGCGCCACCTCTATTCAAGAGAGCGCCTACAGCGGCGAAGGGATTGCCGTCAACAGCGGCTTTCTAAATGGGCTGCCGACTGCGGTGGCCAAGGAGCGGATGATTACCTGGCTGGAGGAAAACGGCCACGGCCAACGCCGGATTCAATACCGGCTGCGCGACTGGCTCTTCTCCCGCCAGCGCTACTGGGGTGAACCCTTCCCCATTGTTCACCTGGCCGATGGCACGCTGGCGCGGATACCGGATGAGCAACTACCGGTGTTGCTGCCGGCAATCAAGGTGCGAAAGAGCGCCGAGTTCGGC
>JABWBZ010000405.1 GCA_013359335.1 bacterium | reverse complement strand
TTCTTCATTGGCTAACCAGGGAACCCAGAAGGGCAGGTGCGCCTTGTCAGCCACTTGAGCAAAAACAGAGGCGGGATTTTGTCTGAAATAGGCATACCCTGTCATGTTAATACCATCATCTTTGGCTCCAGCCGTATAGCTGGCATCATCATAGTTACGAATAACCGTGGAACGACGGCCTCCTCCAAAACTTTCTTCGTGCAGATTAACCATCTCTGTCAGATTTTTTTGAATATCCCCCAAGGTTAATAAAAAGCGGCCATCCCCGCGGGTAAAAGGAGCTTTTGAATGATTAAAATACAGGTCAATCAAACTATGGAGTGTTGAGGCCCCCAAGGTTTTTTTGATAAAGGGCGAAGCCAAGAGTTGGTCATTATCGATACGGCCATTGCCAAACATGATTTTGGCGCACTGAATTATTTCGCGGCGCTATTCGTAGCCCTTTTGGTTTGCGAATTTTTATTTCAATACGCAGTAATTTATCTGACGCAATTGACGGGACAACGAATCATTTTCGATCTAAGAATGAAATTGTATGCGCATCTCGAAAAACTTCATCTGCAATTTTTTGACCGCAATCCGGTCGGTCGTCTGATTACGCGAGTTACGTCCGATATTGAATCCTTGAACGATATGTTTACTTCCGGTTTGGTTTATTTATTCGGCGACCTTTTCCTTCTGATCGGAATCATTGTGTTTATGTTCATCCTCGACATGAAATTAACCTTAGTTGCGCTTGCCGTATTGCCGGTGATTTTTTATATCTCAATGGTTTTTAAAAAATACGTTCGCATTACTTATCGGGAAGTCCGCTTGAAAATTTCAGCGTTGAATTCCTATCTCCAGGAAAATATTACCGGTGTCAGTACCGTTCAGATTTTCAACCGCGAAAGGAAAAATTTTGAACATTTCGATGCGTTTAACCGTTCGCTGACCGATTCGCACATCGCTTCCATATTTCATTATGCATGGTTTTTTCCCGCGATCAACCTCGCAAGTTCGGTGGCGATTGCATTGATATTGTGGTATGGCGGAGGCGAAGTGGTGCGCGAATCGATCACGCTCGGCACGCTCATCGCGTTTATTCAATACGCTTTGCTTTTTTTCCGTCCGATCCAAGATCTAAGCGACAAATATAACATTCTGCAAACGGCGATGGCTTCATCGGAACGTGTTTTTAAATTACTCGATACGGAAAATGCTATTTCAAATGCGAAACAGGTTCAGCCGATCGAACCATTCCGCGGTCAGGTTGAATTTAAAAACGTGTTTTTTTCCTATAACCCGAAGGATGTCAAAACCGACGAAGACTTTATTCTTAAAGATATTTCATTGTCGGTAGAACCGGGTCAAAGTATTGCGTTGGTCGGAGCGACCGGATCCGGAAAAAGTACCATTGTCAATCTACTATCGCGCTTTTATGAAATTCAACGCGGAAGTATTTTGATTGATAGAAAAGAAATTCAACAGATCGATCAATATACTTTAAGAAAAAATATGGCGGTCGTTTTGCAGGATGTGTTTTTGTTTTCAGGAAATATTCTGGACAACATACGTTTGGGCGATACAAGTATTTCTGAAAATGCCGTGATCGATGCGGCACG
>JABWBZ010000404.1 GCA_013359335.1 bacterium | reverse complement strand
ATCAATGGGAACCTCATCCTTTGCTTACTTTGAAACTGTAACTGATGCCCAAGACAACGAAGAAACACCAACTGAATTTGCTTTAAAACAAAATTATCCGAATCCGTTCAATCCATCCACGACGATTGCGTTTGATCTTCCGCAGGATGGCAATTTGAAATTAATCGTTTACAATCTGCTCGGGCAGCGGGTAAAAACGTTGTACAGCGGATTTCAATTAGCCGGCAGTTACCGCATGAACTGGGACGGTAAAAATGAGCTCGGCCAGCAAGTCGCGAGCGGCGTGTACTTATATCGGGTTGAAGCCGGCGCTTTTGTCAAAACTAAAAAAATGATGTTGATCAAATAAGGAGCACTTGTCATGAGATTGAAAAATTTAATCAAGTTGATTGCAGCCGCGGTTAGTTTGGGAGTCATGTCATGTGGAAGCGGTTCCGGTAAAGGCGATTACGATGAATTGATTACGGAAGGCGTTGCGTTATTCGAGTCCGGCGATTATGCAGCTGCACTGGAAGCTTTCGAAGACGCGCGTGACGCCGACCCGGATCAGGCCGGCGCTTACAGCGCGATCGGATGGTGCAATATTCAGTTGAGCAACATTACGGCCGCGTCGAACGCATTTAGCGCCGGAGCGGACAAATCGAATGTGCCGGCTGATCTGTTTGCCGGATGGGCGTTTGTTTTGAGCGCTGGAAAAAGTTACGGCCCGTCCAATACCGAAATTGGCGTAGCATTATCGATGGATCCGAATTGGGAATTTACCTACGGTCTCGGCCTGAATGTTTCTGATTTACGCGTATTAAAAGCATCGAACCACTTCGTGTTAGGCGAGTTTTCGCAGAGTCTGGCGGAGGTGAAAATTCTCGATTCAGGATTTAATGCCGATGTGACGACGCCGGCAGGCCTGTCTTTATTGTCTCAAAAAATTGAAAATCTCAAAACACAGTTTGGAAAACGAAGAGCCTGATTACATGTTAATTTTTTGAATCTGAAAAAAGCCGTTTGTGGTTAACCCGCAAGCGGTTTTTTTTCTGGGTGCATAATGCGATTTTAACTTATCGGGTAAGATGTGTGGAGTTTTTTTTGAATTTCACGTGAAATTGATCCCATCGGATAGTGGTAACAACTAAAAATTGTTATTAACATTCATGGATTTAATTTTTCAATATCTATTCGAATCATCACCATTATGTAACCCAGGAGAAGCCGTGCACGGGATCATTTTCATGCAATTGCAAAAATTCGTTGAAATAAATTACGATAGTCAAACATGGCAAACTTTATTAAAAAATTCTGATTTGTCTCATAGAATTTATTTGCCTTTCAAACAATATCCCGATGAAGATGTGGTAGACATTGTCACAGAAGCATCGAAGGCGACAGGCATTCCGGTGGAAACTTTGTTGGAGAGTTTCGGTCAGTTTGTTGTCGGTGACTTGGTCAAGTTATACGGAAGTTTTATCAGACGTGAGTGGAGGACACTCGATCTGATTGAAAACACCGAGGAGATGGTTCATAAAGCATTACGCAAACGCGATCCCAATGCAAAACCGCCCGTCTTATCGTGTTTGCGGCAAAATGCCAACAGCCTGATTGTGATCTAC
>JABWBZ010000403.1 GCA_013359335.1 bacterium | reverse complement strand
AATGACGAAACATCAGAGGTAGCATGAATATTCAGGAACTTCAATTGTCGGTTGAAAAGTTATTTCAATTATCCGCCGATGATATTATCCATAACGACGGGATTGAAATTTTTTACGCTCTCAAAAAAGCGCTCAACGAAGGCCGCGTTCGCGCTGCTGAAAAAATCGGCGATCAATGGCGCGTCAATGAATGGGTAAAAAAAGGCATCCTGATCGGATTTAAAATCGGTAAACTCTCCGACATGTCCATTGACGGGCGGTTTCGATTTTACGATAAAGACACGTATCCGCTCAAGAATTTGGTTGTGAAAGATAATGTCCGCGTCGTGCCGGGTGGTACGTCAATCCGCGACGGTTGTTATGTATCACCGCAAACGGTCATTATGCCGCCTGCGTATATCAATGTCGGCGCGTACGTTGATGCCGGAACACTGATTGATTCGCACGCTTTGGTTGGCTCATGCGCGCAATTGGGAAAAAACATTCATCTCAGCGCGGCGGCGCAAATCGGCGGCGTGCTTGAACCGGTCGGCGCGATGCCGGTTATCATCGAAGATGATGTAATGATCGGCGGCAATTGCGGCGTTTACGAAGGTACGATTATCAAAAAACGCGCGGTTATCGGCGCCGGAGTAATTCTGACGGGCAGCACGCCGGTGTACGATTTGGTCAATAATTCCGTCTACCGCAAAACCAACGATCAACCTTTGATTATTCCCGAAGGCGCCGTCGTAGTTGCCGGGTCGCGCCCGATCAAGTCTAACATCTTCGCGCGCGAAAATCATTTATCCCTGTACACGCCGATCATCATTAAATATCGCGATGAAAAAACCGATGCTTCCACGGCATTGGAAGATATTTTACGTTAACAAAAAAAAGCCCGCTGAGTCTAAACTCGCGGGCTTAATGCTCTAAGAAAACTTTGATCAATGGCCGGCCTTTTTCAAAGCCTGCATAAATCGTTCTTTATTTTGCTGGCCAATCATTGTCGACACTACTTTTCCTTCTTTATCGATAATCACGGTCGTCGGAAACGCAGCCACCTGAAATTGCCGCGCAAATGCATCGTCGCCGTACCACGTCGGGTAATCGATCTTCAATTCATCATAGACGATCGGTTTGGCTTTTTCAGGTGATTCGGAATCCAGGAGAACGCCAAGCACGACAACCCCATTATTTTTCTGTTCAGTATGAATTTCTTTTAAATCAGGAATTTCTTTGATGCACGGGCCACACCACGTCGCCCAGATATTCAGTAAAACCGTTTTGCCCCGATACTCCGACAAACTAACTGTTTTGCCATCCAAATCTTTGACCGTAAAATTAATGCCGCCGTCATTGACCGTGGGAATGGTATCTTTTTTCCCGCACCCGGTGAGCATTAAAAATAATACAAAAATAATCGTCAGATTTTTCATTCGTGCTCCTGATTTTCAGATGGTTTCTTATTGGTAAACGAGATCGAAAGCATCAGACCGATCAAGCCGCCGTACATTGAACTAATATACGGATTGCTTTGAATCGGACAACTTCCCGAATGGCAGCCGATAAAATAGTAATAAGCAAAACCAGCCGCAATCCCTCCGAAAGTAAATAGCAAAGGTTTGAGTAATTTTTTCATTAA
>JABWBZ010000121.1 GCA_013359335.1 bacterium | reverse complement strand
GATTGATTTGGGCACGACGAATTCCTGCGTCGCGATCATGGAAGGCGGTCAGCCGGTGGTTATTGCAAATTCTGAAGGCGGGCGTACGACGCCGTCCATTGTGGCTTTTACGAAAGCCGGCGAACGCGTGATCGGAAATCCGGCCAAACGCCAGGCTATTACCAATCCGAAAAATACGATTTTTTCGATCAAACGGTTTATGGGACGGCGGTTCGATGAAGTGACGGAAGAACGTAAAAAAGTTCCGTACGAAGTGATTGCCGGCGACAACAATGTTGCCCGCGTAAAAATCACGGATCAGGTTTATTCTCCTCCGGAAATTTCCGCGATGGTGCTTCAGAAAATGAAACAAACCGCTGAAGATTATTTGGGACAAAAAGTTACGGATGCGGTGATTACCGTTCCGGCTTATTTCAATGACGCACAGCGCCAGGCTACGAAAGACGCCGGTAAAATCGCCGGACTCAATGTTTTGCGTATTCTCAACGAACCGACGGCGGCCGCGCTGGCTTATGGACTCGATAAAAAATCAAATGAAAAAATTGCCGTCTACGACTTGGGCGGCGGTACGTTCGACATCTCGATTCTTGAAATCGGTGACGGCGTGTTTGAAGTATTGTCGACCAACGGTGACACGCATTTGGGCGGCGATGATTTCGACGAACGGATTATCAACTGGATGGCCGATGAATTCCGTTCGGCTGAAGGCATCGATCTTCGCAAAGATCCGATGGCGCTTCAACGTCTGAAAGATGCTGCCGAAAAAGCCAAAATCGAATTGTCCAGTTCGATGCAAACGCAAATTAATTTACCGTACATTACGGCAGTGGAAAGTATTCCGAAACATCTTGATTTGACTCTGACGCGTGCGAAATTTGAACAAATTTGCGACGATCTGATTCAACGTACGATCGGGCCGGTCGAGCAGGCCATGAAAGACGCCGGTTTGAAATATTCGGAAATCGACGAAGTCATTTTGGTCGGCGGTTCGACCCGTACGCCAAAAATTCAGGAATTGGTACAAAAACTTTTTGGCAAAGAACCGCACAAAGGCGTCAACCCGGATGAAGTCGTCGCCGTGGGTGCGGCCATTCAGGGCGCGGTCTTGGCTGGAGAAGTCAAAGACGTACTCCTGCTCGACGTGACGCCGTTGTCACTCGGCATCGAAACATTGGGCGGTGTTTTCACCACAATGATTCCGCGCAATACCACGATTCCGACCAAGAAGAGCGAAATCTTTTCGACGGCGGCGGATAATCAAACGGCCGTTACAATTCGAGTCGGCCAAGGCGAACGGCAAATGTTTGCCGATAACCGTGAAATCGGGCGATTCGAATTGATCGGAATTCCACCTGCGCCGCGCGGCGTGCCGCAAATCGAAGTGACGTTCGATATCGATGCGAATGGTATCCTGCACGTATTGGCCAAAGACAAAGCGACCGGGAAAGAACAAAGCATTCGGATTGAATCGTCCTCAGGGCTCAATAACGACGAGATCGAACGGATGGTCAATCAGGCAAAAGAACACGCCGAAGAAGACCGTAAACGTCGTGAAAAAATCGACGTCAAAAATCAGGCTGAAAATCTCGCGTATCAAACCGAGAAAAATGTCAAAGAATTCGGCGATAAAATCGATGCCGATTCCAAGAGCAAATTGGAAAGCGAAGTTCAGAAACTGAAAGACGCGATCGCTACGGACAATACCGATACGATCAAATCGGCTACTGAATCGTTGTCAAAGACATGGAACGATGTTTCGGCCAAAATGTACCAAGCCGGAGCCGGAACTCAGCAGCAACAAGCGGCGAGCGATAACGGGACCAACGCGCAGCAAGGACAAAAAGTCGAAGAAGCGGATTATGAAGTAGTCGATGACAAAGACAAAAAATAAGAGGTGATGCGATGCCGACTTATGATTATCGGTGCCCTAAAGGCCATGAATTCGAAGAGTTCCAGAACATCAACGCCGAACCCGTGGCGAATTGTCCGACATGCGGTGAAAAGGCATCTCGAATAATCGGGTCGGGTGGCGGATTGATGTTCAAAGGAAGTGGGTTCTATATAACCGATTACAAAAACAACAACGGAAAAAAGGATTCAAAGAAATCCGAATAAGCTCATTTATTTAAACAAAACAAAAAGGTAATTCGATGTTTTTGAACACGTTCAAAACCATGTTTTTCTTAACACTCTTGACGTTACTGTTCATGCTGATCGGCAGCATGGTCGGCGGTCAGAGCGGCGCTATCATCGCTTTGGTGATCGCCGGGGTGATGAATTTTGTCAGCTATTGGTTCAGTGATAAAATTGTTCTCAAAATGTACGGCGCTCAGGAAATCACGTACAACGATGCGCCGCGTTTATTTAATTTGGTACAGCGGCTCGCTCAAAATGCTCAACTACCGACGCCGCGCGTATATATTATTCCGTCCGACACGCCCAATGCGTTTGCGACGGGGCGTAATCCTGAAAACGGCGCTGTGGCTGTCACGCAAGGCATTATGAATCGTTTGAGCGAAGATGAACTGGCAGGCGTGATCGGACATGAGTTAGCGCACATCAAGAACCGCGATATTTTGATCAGTACGATCGTGGCGACGATTGCCGGAGCGATCGCTTACATTGCTCAAATGGCACAATGGGCGGCGATCTTTGGAGGATTCGGAAGAAGTTCGGACGATGAGGACCGCGGTGGCAGTTTTATTTCAACATTATTCCTGGCGATTTTGGCGCCGATTCTAGCCACGATCATTCAGCTCGCCGTATCGCGTTCGCGTGAATTTTTAGCGGATCGTGTGGGCGCGGAAATCAGCGGACAGCCGATGTCACTGGCCAATGCACTGATTAAACTTGAAAACGCCAACCATCGGTTACCGATGGAACCGAACCAGGCGACGGCGCACATGTTCATCGTCAGTCCTTTGACCGGAGGCGGTCTGATGAACTTATTCCGCACGCATCCCACGACGGAACAACGCGTTGCACGTTTGAAAGAATTTGCCGCTACACAAGGTGTACTGGCTTATTAAAAAGGTTGACCATGTCGCGAACGGAAATTCTCAAAAGTCTGATTGGAAAAAAAATCAGAATTGTTTTAAAAAATAATCATCACGTCGACGGTGTATTGAGTAAAGTGGAAGAGCATTTGCTGACATTTGCCGACGGACAAACGTTGATTCCCGATCACATTGAAAATTTTTTCGTCATTTCCGACGAGTCAACCGGTAAAGCCCGATGAATAAAGATTATTACAACATATTGGGCGTGACGGAATCGGCTTCGGAAGACGAAATCAAAACGGCGTACAAACGCTTGGCGAAAAAATTTCATCCGGATAAAAATCCGGGCAATAAAGCCGCTGAAGAGAAATTCAAAGAAATGTCGGAAGCGTACAACGTTTTGAGCGATCCGGCAAAACGGAAACAATACGACGCCATGCGGCGATTCGGCTCACGAGGCGGCCAGTATGATAACTATCAAACGGATTTTACGGATTTCGATCTTAAAGAATTCATGAAAAATTTTAACATGAACGGTTCGAAACCGAGAGAAAGTTTCGCAGATTTATTGGATGAGATGTTTTTCGGAAGTTCGCCAAAAACTCAATCACGTCCTTCTTCCCGAGACATGCATCTTGAACTGACTATTCCGTTTGAGAAATCGGTGCATGGCGGCGATGTGGATTTTACATTGACCAATGGAACGCGCCGTACCTTACGTGTGCGGCTGCCGGAAGGCATTGGCGATGGCGAAAACGTGCGCTTGAAAAATCCGTCTTATCATGCCGGCGGGGACATCGTCATTACGGTACGGGTTCAACCAGATAGCTTTTTTACGCGCAAAGGGTTGGATGTCTACTGCGAGATTCCCGCAAATTATGCGCAGCTAGTTTTAGGAAGCACGATACGCATTCGAACGGTTTATGATACGAAAATCGACGTTAAAATTCCGCCGGGTACGCAGAGCGGAACGATGTTGAAATTGCCGGGAATGGGTGTTCGTTCGCCGAAAAGTACCGGCGACATGTTCGTAACGGTTGCGCTTGCTGTGCCTAAAAATTTGACAAAAAAACAAAGAGAATTGCTGGAGGAGTTTGCCCGCGCGTTGGATATGAAATGGTGAGCGCCATTTGTAAAAAATGTAAAAAAAATCTGACATTGAACTATCAAAAAAACATTTTAAAAACGATTTCGTAATAAGGGACAACCAACTGAATTGGTCAAAAAAATTTGGAGGTTTTAAATGTTAACAACAAAATCATCGCGAGTATTGGTTAGCGTTATTTTAATTCTGATTGGCGTGATTACAGGTATTTTATTGACGGCCAATTTAAATATGATTCACAGCGGTCGCGCCAGTGCCGATTCGGAAAGACGTACGCAATTGGAAGAAAAAATGGCGGCGATGAAAGATTTCGGCGAAGGTTTTTCAGCCGTCGCTGAATATGTGACACCAAGCGTGGTGACGGTGGAAACTGAAAAAACCGTGAAAGTCAATTATTCGCCGTTCGGTTATGAAGATCCTTTCGGTGATTTTTTCGGCGGTGACGATTTATTCAAACGTTTTTTTGGAGGACCGCGCGGACAGCAGCAACAGGAGCAAAAATTGCAAGGTCTCGGCTCGGGCGTCATTGTCAGTGAAGACGGATATGTTTTGACGAACAATCATGTTATTGCCGAAGCGGACAAAATCATCGTGACGTTGTCGAGCGGCAAATCGTATCAGGGAAAACTGATCGGGCGCGACCCGAGAACCGATATAGCTGTGGTAAAAATCGATGAAAAAGGTTTGCCCGCGATTAAAATGGCCAATTCGGACAACATCAAAGTTGGACAATGGGCTATTGCGGTCGGCAATCCATTTAGCAAATCGTTGAGCCAGACCGTAACGGCCGGCATTATCAGCGGCATGTCTCGTTCGTCGGTTGGTTTGGATACGGACGTAGATTTTCTTCAGACGGATGCGGCGATCAATCCAGGTAACAGCGGCGGGGCTTTGGTGAATATGAGCGGCGAATTATTAGGAATTAATACCGCTATTCTCTCACGGAGCGGCGGCTATGAAGGAATTGGTTTTGCCATCCCGGCTAATACCGCTAAAAATATTTTGGATCAAATTATCAAGAACGGAAAAGTTTCAAGAGGATACGTCGGCGTTGGAATTCAAGACGTCGATGAAAGCGTTGCGAAAGCGTTAAAACTCAATGATGCCAAAGGCGCTGTTATTAATCAGATCGTGAAAGACAGTCCGGCTGACCGTGCCGGCTTAAAAACCGGCGATGTGATTTTGAAAGTTGATGGTAAAGTGATCGACGACGCCACCGCCTTACGCAAAACCGTGTCGCAAAAACGTCCCGGTTCTGACGTCGAACTGACGATCTTCCGCGACGGAAAAGAAATGAATGTTAAACTAATATTAGCGGAAGCGCCTGGCGAAGCTCCGACGATCAAGGAAGATGTCCCCGCGAAAAACAGTTCCGTGCGTCTTGGCATCAGCGCATCGGGATTGAATGCGGACATAGCCAATAAATACGGAGTCAATCCGAATGAAAAAGGCGTGATCATTACTCAAGTTGACAAAAACGGTCCGGCTTATCGCGGCGGTTTGCGTGAAGGCGATGTTATCAAACGCGTCGGACGTAAAGATATTGAAAGCGTAAAAGATTTCAATGATGCGATCGGTGAAATCGGGAAGGGCGATACGGCATTATTCCTGATCAACCGCCGCGGAGGTTCGATGTTTATTGCATTCAGTGTACCGAATTAAAATCGAAGTACTTCGGTACTATTAATAGTGTTTACAAGACAACTTAAGAGCATCAATCCCGATGCCGGGGTTGGTGCTCTTATTCTATAAATATCCGGCGATATTCTATAAAGGAATGAATGATGACGAAAAATCTGGATGAACAAATTTCAACTAAAGAAAAGAAAAAAAAGAATCAGTTGCCCACGTCGCTGCCGATTATTCCATTGCGCAATACCGTGCTTTTTCCGCAGCAAATTATGCCATTATCGATCGGCCGTGACAAAACATTGAAACTGGTTTCGGAACATTCCGATGCGAATAGGTTAGTGGGCGTGGTTGCACAAATTGACAGTAGCGTTGAAAATCCTTCGCCCAAAGATATGTATGAATATGGCGTAGCGGCGACGATCATGCGCGTATTCGACATGCCCGACGGCAGCAAGAGCGTTATAGTTCAGGGCGTTCAACGCGTCAAATTAACCGAGTTTCTGCAAGATGATCCGTATTGGATTGCACAGATCGAAGAGCTTCATGAAATTCCGGTCGATGCAAGCGATATAGAAGTCGATGCGCTGGTTCTGAATATTAAAAATATTTTTCAAAAAATGGCGTCGCTGGCGCCTTACATCACCGCCGAACAAACGTCTATGATTCTCAATATTCAGCAGCCGGCGCGGGTAGCCGACGTGGCGATTGCGTCGCTGAATATTTCTACGTCGGAAAAACAAGAATTGCTGCAAACGCTGAATGTCAAAGAACGCCTCGAAAAAGCGCACGTTGTTTTAAATCGCGTTCTGCAAACTCTGGAACTGGGCAATAAAATTCAGTCCGACGTACAAGATGAGATCAGCAAAACTCAACGAGAATATTATCTGCGTGAGCAATTAAAAGCGATTCAACGCGAACTCGGCGAGACGGAATCGAACAATCCTGAGATTCAGGAACTACGCGAAAAAATTGAAAAAGCAAAAATGCCGAAAGAAGCGCTGGAGGTTGCCAAAAAAGAAGTCGAACGGCTTTCCAGAATGTCGCCGATGGCTGCTGAATATACCGTGTCAAGAACGTACATTGATTGGCTGATCGAGATGCCATGGACGATAACAACCGAAGATAACCTTCAAATCGATGACGCAAACAAGCGTTTGGAATCCGATCACTACGGTTTGGAGAAAGTTAAAAACCGAATTTTAGAATATCTTGCCGTTCGCAAACTTAAAAACGATATGCGCGGCCCGATCCTTTGTTTTGTCGGTCCTCCGGGTGTCGGTAAAACTTCACTGGGTCGTTCGATTGCCAATGCGTTAGGTAGAAAATTCGTTCGCATGTCGCTGGGAGGCATTCGCGATGAAGCTGAAATTCGCGGCCATCGCCGGACGTACATCGGCGCTTTGCCGGGGCGGGTCGTACAGGGTATACGCCGCGCCGGAACGATCAATCCGGTTTTCATGCTGGATGAAATCGATAAAGTCGGCATGGATTTTCGCGGCGATCCGTCCAGCGCTTTGCTGGAAGTATTGGATCCGGAGCAGAATAATTCCTTCAGCGATCATTATCTGGATGTTCCTGTCGATCTTTCGAAAGTGTTGTTTATTGCGACGGCCAATTTAGCGGATCCGATTTTGCCGGCTCTGCGTGATCGTATGGAATTGATCGAAATTCCGGGATATACCGAAGAAGAAAAAATGCATATTGTAAATAAATTTATTATTCCAAAACAAATTGCCGAACACGGGTTGAAAGCTAATCAGATCAAGTTCAACGCTGATGCGATCAAAATGATCATTCATCAATATACGCGTGAAGCCGGCCTGCGTAATCTCGAACGCGAGATCGCTGCAATTTGCCGCGCCGTTGCAAGGGAAGTGGCTGAAGGCAAATTAACAAAAAAATCCGTCGATAAAAAAAGCGTAAATCAGTATCTCGGAAAGTTCAAATTTTATTCCGAGGCCGCCGAACGAATCAAAAAACCCGGAATCGTAACAGGGTTGGCGTGGACGGCAGCGGGCGGCGACATTCTTTTTATCGAAGCGACGAAGATGAAAGGAAAGGGTAATCTTACGTTGACCGGACAACTCGGCGATGTCATGAAAGAATCGGCGGTGGCGGCGTTGAGCCAGATTCGTTCGCAGGCGGATGAACTCGGCATTCCGGACGATTTCGATAAAATCGATCTACACATTCACGTTCCCGCCGGTGGAATTCCCAAAGACGGCCCGTCAGCCGGTATAACGATGTTTACATCGATTTTATCGCTGCTGACCAATACCATTGTGCGGAAAGACATTGCCATGACGGGAGAGGTAACGCTGCGCGGAGCGGTTCTCCCGATCGGGGGCGTCAAAGAAAAAATTCTGGCCGCGCATCGCGCCGGAATCAAAACCGTCATTTTACCGGACAAAAATGAAAAAGATATTGACGAAGTGCCGGAACAAATCCGGAAGGAGATGAAATTTTTATTCGTCAATGAAGTGGCTCAGGTGATGGAATACGCACTGAATATCCATCCGAAAAACTCCAAAAATGGCGCCGCCAGCCATAACGGCACAAAAAACAAAATTAAAAAGAAAAAATTGATTCACGCCTAACGTTTTCCTGAAAGGAAAATAATGGACAAACAAAAGTTACAAATTCCAATCATCCTGGGCATCCTGCTGCTTTTTGTACTGCTCAATCCGATTTTGTTTTCATCGCATCCGGATTTGGAAATCACTTACAAAGAATTCCGCGATTATTTGAATGTCGGCCAGATCGATGAAGTGCAGATCACCAACGAGAAAATTTACGGTAAATTCAAATTGCCCGACAGCCTGGCGGCCGTTCAGGACCAGCAAAGCGAAGAGACGTCCGATATTGTCGAGCGCATTCGCAACGGCAATATTTTTGAAGCCTTCAAAAAAGATCCAAGAAAGCCATTTGTCGTAACTACGTTGCCGGACGATAAATTGGTCGAAGATCTTCAGAAGGCCGGCGTCAATTATAAAGGCGTCATCGACAGTAATTGGCTTGAAAACATTTTGATCTATTGGATTTTTCCGCTTTTACTTCTTTTTATGCTGTGGGGTTTTATTTTTCGCCGGATGAGCGGCGGGGCGAATGTGATGAACATCGGAAAGAGCAAGGCCAAAATTTATGCCGCCGATCCCAAAAGCCGCGTGACGTTTCAGGACGTGGCCGGCGTCGATGAAGTGATCGAAGAGGTACGTGAAATTGTCGATTTTCTCAAGAGTCCTAAGAAATATACCAAACTTGGCGCCAAATTACCCAAAGGCGTGTTGTTAGTCGGTCCTCCTGGCACCGGCAAAACCTTGCTGGCTAAAGCTGTAGCGGGAGAGGCGAATGTTCCGTTTTTCAATCTCAGCGGTTCGGATTTTGTTGAAATGTTTGTCGGAGTCGGCGCTGCCCGCGTGCGCGATCTTTTCGGCGAGGCCAAATCCAAAGCGCCGTGTATTATTTTCATTGATGAAATTGACGCCATTGGCCGAAGCCGCGCCAAAGGCTTTGTCATGGGCGGTCATGATGAACGTGAAAATACCTTAAATCAATTGCTCGTAGAAATGGATGGATTCAATTCAGATAAAGGCGTGATCATTATGGGTGCGACGAACCGTCCGGACGTGCTGGATGCGGCGTTGCTGCGGCCTGGACGATTTGACCGGCAGATTGTTTTGGATCGTCCGGATTTAAACGCACGCGTCGAGATCTTTAAAGTTCACACCAAAGGCATGCCGTTAGCGGAAGGCATCGATTTAAAAGCTCTTGCGGCGCAGACACCCGGATTTGCCGGCGCGGAAATTGCCAACGTCTGCAACGAAGCGTCGTTGCTTGCTTCCAGAAAAGATAAAGAACGCATCGCGATGACGGATTTTCAGGAGGCCATCGAACGCGTCATCGGCGGACTGGAAAAGAAAAATA
>JABWBZ010000120.1 GCA_013359335.1 bacterium | reverse complement strand
ACCAATTAGACCAAACGCTGGATTCATTCGATCCGTACCCCGATCTGCTTCCAACTAATGACGGCCCGAAAACATTGGCCGGTTTGAGAAAAAATATTTGCGTCGGAATTGCATACATGCACGGATGGAATACTGGGTTGGGTTGCGTCGCATGGGATGATCTGATGGAGGATCTTGCGACGCTGGAAATTTCGCGCACTCAAACCTGGCAATGGCTTTCACATCAAATTCAGCTTGACGATGGAGTCAATGTAACGCCTGAGTTGGTTGGTCAAATATTTACTGAGGAACTTAAAAAAATTATCGATGAAATCGAACCCCATAATCCGAACTCGCAAAAACTCATTTCGGAATTCGAACAAGCGTGCAAAGACGCCGCTGACATTTTTACAGAATCAAAATTTCGGGAATTTTTAACAACGTTTTCTGAAATCGAATAATTGTAAAAATTGTAAAACAAAAATTTTTTAACCCATGGAGGTTTTATGTTAGAATTAAATCAAAATCTGCAAAACGACTGGCTGACGAATGAACGTTGGGCCGGTATCACGCGGCCGTATACCGAAGCCGATGTATTAAAATTACGCGGATCGTTTTTAATCCGGCACACGCTGGCCGAACTCGGCGCGCAACGATTGTGGCAATTGCTCAAGTCGGAAGATTACGTTCACGCGCTCGGAGCGCTGACGGGCAACCAGGCGATGCAGCAAGTTAAAGCCGGCCTGAAAGCCATTTATCTCAGCGGCTGGCAAGTTGCCGCCGACGCCAACGTGGCCGGACAAATGTATCCTGATCAAAGTTTGTATCCTGTCAACAGCGTCCCGAGCGTGGTTCAACGAATCAATCAGGCGTTATTGCGCGCCGATCAAATTCATCACTCGGAAGGCAAAAACGGAATTTACTGGATGGCGCCCATCGTTGCTGATGCCGAAGCGGGTTTCGGCGGCGCATTGAATGCGTACGAATTGATGAAAGCGATGATCGAGGCCGGCGCGGCGGGCGTGCACTTCGAAGACCAGCTCGCTTCCGAAAAAAAATGCGGGCACATGGGCGGCAAAGTCCTGGTACCGACCGGACATTTTATCCGGACATTAGTTGCCGCTCGTCTCGCTTCCGACGTGATGAATGTGCCGACGCTTCTGATAGCCCGCACCGATGCCAACGGCGCCAAGCTGATCACCAGCGACGTGGACGAACGGGATCGTCCTTTCCTCACCGGTGAACGTACGGTTGAAGGTTATTTCCGGTTAAGGGGCGGCCTTGATGTCGCTATTGAGCGCGGCCTTGCGTATGCGCCTTATGCCGACCTGATTTGGTGCGAGACATCGACGCCTAATTTGCAAGAAGCGGCCAGATTTGCTGAGGCAATTCATGAAGCATACCCGGGCAAAATGCTCGCTTACAATTGTTCGCCTTCTTTCAATTGGAAAAAACATCTGGATAACGCAACCATTGAAAAATTTCAACGCGAACTCGGCGCCATGGGTTATAAATTTCAATTTGTAACGCTCGCCGGTTTCCACGCGCTCAATCACGGTATGTTTACGCTTGCACAAAGTTACAAAGATCGCGGCATGGCGGCGTACTCGGAATTGCAGCAGGCTGAATTTGCAAGCGAGGCCGACGGTTATACCGCCGTCAAACACCAACGCGAGGTCGGTACAGGTTATTTTGATATAGTAGCGGAAGTCATTTCGCAAGGATTGGCCAGCACAACGGCGCTTGCCGAATCTACCGAGGCCGAGCAATTTCATTAAATCGTATTGGTTCTTCCTGATTCAATCCGGCGTGTTCCTGTGCAACGCGCCGGATTTTTTTGTTGTGAAAGTGATATATCTGTCTTAGTTTTGCGTGTTTTGAAATGGAGAGCGATGGACCCGAAATTTGAAATTCTTCCGGCAACGGAAAAAGATATTCCGTTAATTCTTCAATTCATCAATGAGTTGGCCGAATACGAAAAATTAGCGAAGGAAGTTGTCGCGACCGAAGATATTCTACGTCAATCTCTGTTTGGCAATCGCCGCACCGCAGAAGTGATCATTGGATATTGGGAAAAAACTCCCGTCGCTTTTGCCGTTTACTTTCACAATTTTTCAACTTTTCTCGGCAGGCCGGGTTTATACCTCGAAGATTTATTTGTTAAACCTGAAATGCGTGGAAAAGGCATCGGCAAATTCATGCTGCAATATCTGGCTCAAATCGCCAAAGAGCGTGGATGCGGCCGATTGGAATGGTGGGTATTGGATTGGAATGAACCGGCCATTCGTTTTTATAAAAGCCTCGGCGCCATTCCGATGGATGAATGGACAGTATTTCGCGTCACCGGCAAGGCGCTCGACAAACTGGCGGAATAATTACGATTCGACAATGGAGTTGAAATGGAATTTTTGAAAAAGATCTGGGCGCTGTTCGATAAAGACTTTCTAACCGAAAGACGAACGAAAGAATTTTTCAGCGCCATGTGCTTATTTGCGATCATGGTGCTAGTAGTATTCAATTTCACGATCGATCCTGAATTGGAGCAAACGCTTTCCGTCGGCCCCGGTATTTTATGGGTTGCGTTTACTTTTGCAGGAACACTCGGGCTCAACCGTGCTTTTGCGCCGGAAAGCGAAAATGGAAATTTTCAGGCGCTTCGTCTCTTGCCTATTGACAAAGGCGCTATTTATCTCGGCAAAATGTTATCGGCCTTTGTGTTTATGTTTTTCACCGAATTAGTCATCCTGCCGCTGTTTATCGTATTTTTTAATTTACGGCTTTCGACGGAAATTCCCGCTTTGCTGTTGACATGCGCGATGGGAACGTTTGGTTTCGTCGCCGCAGGAACGATCTTTTCAGCTATTTCGCTCAATACCAAAATGCGTGAAGTGATCCTTCCACTTTTATTATTTCCTGTTGCCGTCCCGCTGTTGATAGCGTCCGTTGAATGCACAGCAGTTATTCTGCGCGGCGATCCATTTTCCGATACATTCGATTGGCTAAAAATCATGGGCGCATTCGATATCATTATCGTTATCGGCTCTTTTTTGACATTTGAATACGTTTTAGAAGAATGAATCCCCCTGATTTTTCCGCTTCTCTGTCAGCGAAATTTGCTTGAAATAATTACAAAAATTCGTTAAATAGCCACGCAAATTAGACACACATCATTGTTTCAAATTTTTTGAAGGGAGCATCGTGGAAGCACTTGCGAAACCCGAAGCAACAACGCGTCCAAACGTCGGCAAAGACGAATTGAAAAAATGGTACCGCCTGGCGCATATGAGCCGGCTGATCGACGAGCAAGCGTCGAAATTTATCCGTCAATCCAAAGGATGGTCTTACTTGGCTATGTGTGGCGGACACGAAGGCATTCAACTGGCGCTGGGTTTATCATTTCGTCCCAACATCGATTTTTTATTTCCCTACTACCGGGATCAATTAACCTGCCTCGTCGCCGGAATTAGCGTGTATGAAATCATGCTCAATGGTCTCAGCCGGCGTGACGACGTTGCCGGCGGCGGACGGCACATGTCCAACCATTTTGCCAAGCCGTCGATTCAAATCGAAAATGTGTCATCATGCGTTTCCAATCATACGCTTCATGCGGTGGGCGTTGCGCGGGCGATCAAATATTATAAAACTGAGGGAATCGCGTTTGCAAGTTTTGGCGACGCGTCGTCATCGGAAGGTTATGTTTACGAAGCCTTGAATGGCGCGAGCCGCGAAATGCTGCCGGTTATTTTTGTCATTCAGAATAATCACTACGGTATCAGCGTTCCGTCCGAAGAACAAACTGCCAACCGAATCGTTTCGGATAATTACCGTGGCCTGAAAAATCTGGGCATCTTCAATTGCGACGGACGGAATTTCTTCGATTGCCGACGCGCGATGGATGACGCCTTGGCCTATATCCGCGCAGGGAAAGGCCCTGCGCTTGTACATGCCGACTGCGTACGTATCAACTCGCATTCCAACAGCGATCGTCACGAATTGTACCGCTCCAAAGAAGAGTTGGAAGAAATGCATCGACTCGATCCTTTGTCGAATTTCCGCAGCTTCCTGATCGAGGAACGAATTTTTACGGAAAAAGAAATTCTCGATCTTGAATCGGCTAATGCGGAAGAAGTGGATGATGCGGCAGCGCGAGCGGAAGAAGCGCCGACGCCCGATCCTGAAACCGCGTTGCATTTTGTCACGCCGGATCCGATTGATGTTGAAGAAACGCCGACGCCCGCCGGTGAACCGACGGAAAAGATTTTACAAGCCATTAATCGCACGTTGCACGAAGAATTTACGCTCAATCCTAATACTTTTATGTGGGGACAGGACGTCGCTTCCAAAGACAAAGGCGGCGTTTTCAATGCCACCAAAGGATTGCAGCAGGAATTTGGCCGCGGCCGCGTTTTTAATGCTCCGATCGCGGAAGATTTTATTGTCGGTACAGCGAATGGAATGTCGCGTTTCAACGATGATATCCGTGTGGTCATCGAAGCCGCGCAGTTCGCCGATTACGTTTGGCCGGCGATGGAACAGATCGTCGAGACGAGCCACGAGTACTACCGTTCCAACGGCCAAAATTGCCCTAATATTACCATTCGGCTTGCCAGCGGCGGTTATATTGGCGGCGGCTTGTATCACTCACAAAATGTCGAAGGCATCATGGCCAATTTGCCCGGCGTGCGGGTTGTTGTCCCGTCTTTTGCCGATGACGCGTGTGGATTATTGCGTACGGCCATCCGGTCGCGTGGAATCACTTTTTTTCTCGAACCTAAATTTTTGTACAATCAAATTTTTGCGCAAAGCCCGAAAACGGGCTCCGACCATTTTGTGCCGTTCGGCAAAGCGCGCATTCGACGCGAGGGTTCTGACGTCACCGTCGTCACGTACGGTACACCCGTTCACTGGTCGCTGCGCGCAGCCAATAAATTAGCCGAAAAGGGCATCAGTGTTGAAGTTATCGACGTGAGGTCGATTGTTCCGCTGGACATGACCACGATCCGCCAATCGATTCAAAAAACTAACCGTGTATTGGTCGTAACTGAAAATCAGGCAACGGGAGGATTCAGCGGAGAGATTGCGGCAAGGATTACTCAAGAATGTTTTGAATTTCTTGATGCGCCGGTACGCCGCTGCTGCAGCGCCGATGCACCGATTCCCTTTTCACGAATTCTTGAAGCGGCCGTATTGGTCAATGAAGAAAAGATTATGCACGATATTGAGGCGTTGATCCGATATTGAATTAAAACTTTCTTGTTCAACTGTAAAGGGGCTATTAGAATAGCCCTTTTTATATTTTCCATTCGTTAAAAAAGTCAAAGTTTATCAAAAAAAATCCTTGACAAACCGGGAAAAAAGTGATATACTTTTAGTGATACTGAAAGGAAATGTATGTCTGAAAATCTCTCTCTAAAACTCAAAGACGAGGTTTTTGAAAAAACCGAAAAAATCGTCGAAAAACTCGATACTTCCCGCAACGCCTACATCAACGAAGCCGTTGACTTCTACAATAAGCTCATGGATCGCAAACTCAAGAAAGCCATGATGGTCAAAGAATCGGCTGCGGTCTATCGCACTTCGTTAGACGTCCTCAAAGAATTCGAACAACTCGAAGACGAATTACCCGAATGAGGATAAAAAAATTTCATGTGTATGCCGCCGATCTTAACCCTCGTTACGGAACAGAACCGGGAAAAGTCAGACCTGTAATTGTTATTCAAACCGATATTTTAAATCTGATCCATCCCAGTACTATCGTTTGCCCTATTTCAACCAATGTTCATCCCGAGTCCGATCTTTTGAGAGTTCACCTTCGAAAAGGCGAAGCCGGATTGACCAAAGCTTCCGATATTCTGATCGATCAAGTCCGGGCTATTGACAATCGCCGATTCATAAAAGAGCTCGGAGTCATTTCGGATAAGAACAAACTAAAGCTGCTCGACAACCTCCAATTATTGATACTCGAATAGCTCGCCAAGTATCAATGTGCGCTTCCCCAGGTTTTTTCGATAAATTGATCGCGTCCGGAACCGCTGCGATAGCGATGATAATGCTCGGGATCTTTTTTGTAAAAATCCTGATGATAATCTTCCGCAGGATAATAGGTTGAAGCCGGTAGAATCGGGGTAACAACAGGCGATGTAAACTTTCCCGATTTGCTCAATTCGTCTTTTGATTTTTCGGCTGCATTTTTCTGACTCTCGTTTAGATAAAATACGGCCGACGTGTATTGAAACCCGCGATCGACAAACTGGCCGCCATCATCAGTCGGATCAATCTGGCGCCAAAAGACATTCAATAATTGTTCGTAGCTGATTTTGGCAGGATCATAAATAATTTCCACACTCTCGCGATGACCTGTTGTTCCGCTCCCAACCTCGCCGTACGTCGGATTAAGTTTATGTCCGCCGGTATAGCCGGAGATCGCATCAAACACGCCGTCGAGCTTTTCGAACGGGCCTTCCATACACCAAAAACAACCGCCTGCAAATATAGCCGTATCAGGCTTAACGCCTGCCGGTATAACTTTTTTTGAATCGTCGGATTTCGCAGTTTCCATCTTGGTTTCCGTTGCAGCTACTTCATTAGATTTCTTGCAAGCCACGACTGACAACAGTACGGCCACGATCATTAATCTGATCATACGATTTTCTCCGATGTTTTAAAGTTTTAGGGTCGGAAAGTATAACGAGGTAACATGGCAAATATTCCAAAAAAAATTTATCAATAAAAAAAGCTGATCCTTGAATCAGCCTTTTTCAGTTGATAACCAGATTATTTTCTTTTGGCGTTTTTCTTCTTTTTAACAGCTTTAGATTGCTTAATTTTTTTGGCAGAACGGGTTGCCGCTTTTTTAGGCGGTTTTAAATTTTTCTTCTTTTGGGAAGCGCGCAATTTTGACTTGGCCATTTTCACTACAGCCTCAACCGTGAAACCAAACTCTTCCAATAACGCTTTGATGGGAGCTGATTCACCAAAATCTCTCATCGCGACAATTCCGCCGTCGGCATCGATGCCGGTATAACGCCTCCAACCGAAACTGGACGCGGCTTCAACTGCAATACGACAACGCACTGACGATGGGATTACTTTTTCCCAATAAGCACCACCTTGCCGTTCAAATAAGCTCCAGCATGGCAAACTCACGACCCGGCACTTGACGCCTTCTTTGGTCAATTGTTCGTACGCGCCAATACATAATTGAACTTCCGAGCCTGTACCGATCAAAATCACTTCCGGCAAGCCTTTGCAGTCTGCCATGATATATCCGCCGCGTTTTAATCCCTCCGCCGAAGCATATCGTGTACGATCAAACGTTGGCAAGGCCTGGCGCGTCAAAATTAAAGCCGACGGCCGATCTTTCAATTGCATAATATAGCGCCATGCCGCCGCCACTTCGTTGGCATCCGCGGGACGAATGACTTCCAAGTTCGGAATCGCGCGAAGCGAGGCGAGTTGTTCGATCGGCTGATGCGTCGGGCCGTCTTCTCCAACGCCGATGCTGTCGTGCGTAAAAATAAAAATTGACGGCTGTTCCATTAACGATGCCAATCTAAAAGTCGGACGCATGTAATCGGAAAATATCATGAATCCCGCGCCATAGCAGCGCAATTTACTGAGGGTCATACCGTTGATGACGGCGCCCATCGCGTGCTCGCGAATTCCGAAATGAAAATTGCGTCCGCCGTAATTTTCTTTTGAAAAATGTCCGCCATCATTGATTAATGTCTTCGTGGAAGGCGCGAGATCGGCGGCGCCTCCGATCAACCACGGAACTTTTTTAGCCACGGCATTGAGAATTTTACCATTCGATTCTCGGCTCGCCAATCCTTTGGCATCGGCTGGAAATGCCGGAATCTCCGAATCCCAATTTTCCGGCATTGCCCTTTTCTGAATTAATTCGAATTCCTGCGCGAGTTCCGGAAAAGCTTTTGCATATTCATCAAAACGTTTCTTCCAATCGGTTTCCAGTTGTTGGCCTTTTTCCGTTATGTGTTGTGTATAGGCGGATACTTCTTGTGGCACAAAAAATTTCTTATCCGGATCCCATCCGTAATTTTTTTTCGCCGCTTTGATTTCGTCTTCACCAAGCGGTTCTCCGTGAGCGCCGTGCGTATCTTGTTTATTCGGAGCGCCGTAAGCAATATGACTATCAATGATGATCATTGACGGACAGCCTTTGGCCGCATTGGCGTTTTGCAAAGCCGCGACGATAGCCGTTGTATCATTGGCGTCGGGAAGATGCTGGACAAACCAGCCGTACGCTTCGAAACGTTTATGCACGTCTTCCGAAAAAGCCAGCGACGTATTGCCTTCGATGGTGATATGATTGTTATCGTACAGCCAGACCAGATTATCCAATCCGAGATGTCCCGCAAGCGATGCGGCTTCGGAAGAAATACCTTCCATCATGCATCCATCGCCGGCAATGGCAAAAACTTTATAATGGATCAATTCAAAATTCGGGCGATTGAAATATTTAGCCAGCCATTTTTCGGCTATCGCCATGCCTACGCTATTGGCAACGCCTTGACCAAGAGGCCCGGTCGTCGTTTCAATTCCCGGCGCCAAACCGTATTCCGGATGTCCCGCGCATTTGCTGTGCAATTGTCGGAAATTGCGCATATCGTCGAGTGTGATATCATATCCATTGATGTGTAATGTGCTGTAAAGCAACATGGATGCATGCCCGGCAGATAATACAAAGCGGTCTCGATTCGGCCAGTCAGGATTCTTGGGATTATGTCTGATAAATTTGTCGAATAATGTAAACGCCACCGGAGCTAACGCCATCGGTGTTCCAGGATGGCCGGAATTAGCCTGCTGAACGGCATCCATCGACAACGTACGAATCGTATTGATACACAGCGACTCAATGGAGTTCATGAAATCTCCTCCTGTTTAAAATTCAGACTGGGTTATTGAAAAAAATTAAAACAAAGGCTGGTAACTGCCACAGAAGTTAACCTCTATGCAGGCGATGTGCAACAAAAAAGTTTAACGTTAAATACAAAGTCACGCTTGCAAATCTTGGTCGGAGCTAACCCAAGTTTCAAACTCAGTATATAATGATTTAAAAAAACTGTTAATGATTTTCGAAGAAGTTGTAATGAATTGATCTGAAAATGCAATTTTGGAATTCTTAATGCTTCCAAACTCTGGATTGTTCTGGAAAAATTGTTCAACTTTCTTACGTTTCTCATCATCTGAATTCAAGAGTCCATAATTATGAGCAATGAAATTTCTTACCGTTGTCAATGAAGCGATAAAATCCCATTCTTTAATGTTATTAACATTGATTCCTATGACTTTCTCAAGAAATATCCTTGTGCGCCTTATTCCTCGGCCGTTTATATCGCTCAATTTGATACTAGTGTTTTTTAAAGCACTGGTTCCTTCAGCAAATTGATGTAATTTGTATTCGCTAAATGCAATTATGCATAATATGTAGGAATACCGATTCAATTGAGGTAACTCCTCCCTTCTCTCAGAATACAAATCAATAAGATTTTCACGATCGTGCTCAGCCAAATGTTCTGAAATGCCAGAATCAAAATCTGCCTTAGCTATTTCAAACAAATATCTTTCATTTTTGCCATATAACTCATAAAAACGAGTTAATGTCAAATGTTGTGTAAAGTTTTTTAAGCGGCGATATGAAACTTGGTTATTGGTTTAGATTTTAGTGATTCTATAAGGGACGGAATCGATTT
>JABWBZ010000402.1 GCA_013359335.1 bacterium | reverse complement strand
GGCATACACTGCGTTTCGAATCGTCATTTTTCCCCACGTGGTAAACAGCGTGCCATTACGGGCGTTACGGGTGGGCATGACGCAGTCGAACATGTCGACGCCGCGCTCGATACATTCCAGAATGTCTTCAGGCGTGCCGACACCCATCAGGTAACGCGGTTTATTTTCCGGCAGAACGGCGCAATTCATTTCGGCGATTCTATACACTTCATTTTTGGGTTCGCCGACGCTTACGCCGCCGATAGCATATCCTTCAAAATCCATAGCGATCAGGGCTTCGGCGCTTTTCCGGCGAATGTCTTCGAAGATGCTTCCTTGTACAATCGGAAATAGAGCCTGACGATGTCCGTACAACGGCTCGGATTTTTCAAATTCGATTTTGCAGCGCTCGGCCCACGCCATCGTCAGATCGTTGGATCGGGCGGCGTACTCATGCGTGCAAGGATAGGGAGGACATTCATCCAGAACCATGCAGATGTCCGAACCTAGTTTGCGCTGAATTTGCACGACGTCTTCGGGTCTGAAAAAATGATTGGAACCGTCGATGTGTGATTTGAACTTGACGCCGTCGTGCGAGAGCTTTCGTAATTGAGAAAGACTAAAAACCTGGTATCCGCCGCTGTCGGTCAGCATGGGTAAATCCCAGCCGATGAATTTATGCAATCCGCCGGCTTTTTGAATAATTTCCGTTCCCGGCCTCAAATACAAATGATACGTATTGCCGAGAATGATTTGGGCGCCGTTTTCCTTGAGTTCACGATGTTCAATCGCTTTGACGTCGCCGAGCGTTCCGACCGGCATAAAAATCGGCGTTTCAATGGCGCCGTGGCCTGTTTCCAGTAAACCGGCGCGTGCCCGCGATTGACCGGAACTTTGGTCTTTGTGGAGTAAAGTGAATTTCAAGTGATTATTTTTTTTTAATAATTTTTTTTTGTAACCAGTCTGCCAGTTTTTCTTTTTGAATTTCCCCTGATGCGAGAGATAAAAACAATTTTTCTTGTTCATCGACTTCAGCTTGAATTTCAAATCCGTTCAGCAATAAAAATATCTCCATTACCGCGTGGGCAACGCGTTTATTGCCGTCAATGAATGGATGATTTTGGATAAGTGAAAATGCCAGTGTAGCAGCCTTTTCCTGAATGGACGGATAAAGTTCTCTCTGATCAAACGTCATTTTCGGTTGAGCTAAAGCCGATTCCAAGCCTGACCAATCTCTGATGCCGTATCGTCCTCCCGACTGCGCGATAAGCTTTTTGTGGATATCCAGTACGTCGGTCAAAGTCAGATATCGTATCATTAAGCCAACCTGCGATAAAGCTCGGCATTTTTTTCAAGTACGTAAGTAACGGCATTATTAAAATCAGAATCGATCGCTTGCAATTTGTCTTCGATACTTACACGAAGCAAATCTTCAGGTTTAATTCCTATCTTCTGAGCTGCCGCACTTAGTTTATCAACCGTTTCATCGGATAATGTAACAGTAATGTCTTTCATAATGGGATGAAGATATTGAAAAAAGTATAGAAATGCAAAAAATTGAACCGAGTTATTTGCAATGCACTTTGAAATCGCATTGCAAAATCTAATGTCGAACTTTTACCGATTACAGGCTTTCAATAGAGATTGTTCGGCA
>JABWBZ010000119.1 GCA_013359335.1 bacterium | reverse complement strand
TGCTGATTGCCCCCATCCGCCCAGAAAACAGCACCGAAGTACTGAACACCGCTTGGAACGTATATGGCGCTTCTGCCCAGGGTCAGTTTCATTTGCACAACAACTTTACCGCCACAGCGCTCCACCATGTCTTTCATGCGTCCACCAAAAACACCATTCTGGCAGACGATCACTTTATCGCCGGGTTCAACAAGATTAGCAAAACATGTCTCCATGCCTGCCGATCCCGGAGCAGAAACGACCATCGTCAATTCATTGTTTGTTTGAAAAGCATATTGCAGAAGCGCTTTGACTTCGTCCATCATTTCGACAAATTTCGGATCGAGATGGCCGATGGTCGGTCGCGACAAGGCTTCCAGCACGCGCGGATATACATCCGACGGCCCAGGCCCCATTAACGTGCGCATCGGAGGATGAAAAGATTTCGTCGTCATAGTGCACCTTATTTAAAACAATTTAAGAAATAGTCAGAACGATCGGAATGCCGGATTAGTGGCATTTTTGGAAAGCAGTCAAAGATAAGAGATTAAATTGAGAATTGGAAATTGAAAATAAACTGCCAATTGCCAAAACCTTGAATCTTTCGTAAGCGATTTATTGCCGTCTTGATTCCTTTATAAATTTATTATAATTTGCCACAGTGAACTCTATCCAAACTCACCGGTAATACGGTTCAGTGTATGCTTCGGCCAATTGTAATAATCTTGTTAGTGCTCACGAATATCGGATGCGATAAAAAAACGGAATCCATCGTTTGCGACCCCGCTGTTGACAAGGACACGAATTTATTTGCAACGAATGCCAAAAAACTTGCAGTAAGGGAGTTTTTTGAAAATAACTTACCGGCCAAAAACAGCATTGTGATCCCGTTTTCACATTACGAGCCGATTCGCCAGGCTTTGTTAGCTATCTATCTTACTCAATCCCCGGAAGCAAAATTAATTCTTGATACCCTGAAAATTAATGCAGCATCAATATCACTGAACGAAGTTTCAGTGAATGTCAGTAACGATGCAACTTGGTTAAACGACTTCAAAAAGGGTCATACAACTGGTGATACTCTTTTAGATCAAATTATGTGTTCATACGATCTGTCCGTGATTGACTACGGAAATTTTCAGGAATTAACGACAATTATTTTGCGTACGGATTATGAAGTCAATACCAATGCACTGGGTAAAGCGCTGAATGTTGTATTGTGGATTAGTTCGGGGACCGGTAATCATCGCTTTGGGGATAGTCGTGACATTCTAATGACACGAGGAGTGGATTATATGGATTTCACCTTCCAGCAATTCTATGGCGATTGTCTAGCTGGTTGCGTAGAACATGATTTCTGGAACTTTCGGGTTTATATTAATAACCAAGTTGAATACCTGGGTAAAGGTCATTACCCGTAATTTTTAATATCCACCCTCATGCTTTCCCATTCAATTTATCTTTTCTTAAATATTTTTTTCTTTACTACAGGAACGAGCGGAATTTTTCTCGCGACGCTCGCTTATTGGAAGTATAAAAATCCCCTCACGCTTCATTATATTCTCGCGCTCAAACTCTGGACTCTGAATCAATTGGTTTTGATTATTTTTTTCTTTCTCAATGAAATTGCCGGCTACCGCGATCCGGCCACCAATGCGATTCTCAATGATCTTAGTTTTATCACGCTCGCGACATTTTGTTATGCACTCATCTTGATCATGTATCGCTATTTCAATAAACCTCTTCCGGCCAAATTTCGCCGGCTGTTTTTAGGTTTGGCCATTTATGCATGCATTCCCAGCGTCTATCCGGCCTTGTTGTATCGGGCATACACGGAACCTCTGCAGCTATTTGAACTCACCAAAGCGCTCACAATGTACGCTATTTTATATCACTCTGCATTTTTTATCCGACGTCAAATCCGCCACATCGATAATGAAGATATTCGTACAATTTTTCAGATAATTTTTATACTGCAAATGATTTTTTTCCCAGTGATGATGTACGACGGCAGCCAATTTTTTAACCGCGTTTATCCGTTCGGCTTTAGTACCTTCGGCCTGTTTTATTTTCTGATCAACGGACTTTGGCTGTATTTCGTCAGCCATTACATTTACTTGCCCGAGCTGAAACTCTCCAATGACTCCCATGCATTGAACAGATATTTTGAAACGCACAATATTACCGCTCGTGAAAAAGACGTGGTCCAATTACTCCTCGATGGATTAAGCTATAATGAAATAAGCGCTAAATTATTTATCAGCTATGAAACTGTAAAATCTCACGTCAACAATATCTATAAAAAATCGAACGTAAATGGCAAAATGGAATTGGCCAAACTCATTAAAAAGTTCCGGTAATTTATTATTTGCGTTAAGTCTTTAATTTTTAATTCTTTTTTTTCATTTCTATTTCTCCCCATTTCTCGCCATATCAGATAGTTAAGCCAATTCCCCATTCATCTCGATTTTTTCTACATTCCTAACGTCTTATATTAGTAAGGTAAATTTAAATCAGTAAGAATGTTATTAAAAGGAGAGCCATGAATTTACGTTTGTTAATGTTTTTTTTAATACTGTCAGTTGTTTTTACTTCCTCGAATACGATAGCTCAAGAAAAATCGAAACCAGGAGCGATCAAAGGAATCGTTTTAGACAAAGACAGCCAATCACCGCTTATCGGAACAAATGTCATCATCGTAGGAACAACTAAAGGCGCGGCAACGGATATGAACGGACAATTTATTATAACCAACGTTCCGGCAGGCAGCTACACGCTTCAGTTCGATTACATCGGTTATGAACAATTGAAATTAACGGACATCATTGTGAGGCCGGAACGTACCACATTTGTGCAGGCGGAAATGAATCTTTCGATGCTGGAAGGCGAGGAAATCAGCGTGACCGCGGGCTATTTTCCGGCAGCGGACAAACAGCCGACGAGCTCGATCAACTTTTCGTACGAAGAGATACGCCGCGCTCCCGGCGCTGCGGGCGATGTCAACCGTATCATCAGCAGTTTGCCGAGTATTGCCAAAACCAACGATCAGTACAACAGCCTGGTCGTTCGCGGCGGCAGCCCGATCGAAAACGTGTTCTACGTTGACAACATCGAGATCCCCAACATTAATCACTTCCCTACACAGGGCTCTACCGGCGGTGCGATCAGCGTGCTGAATGTCGATTTTATCAAAGATGTTAACTTTTACACCGGGGGTTTTCAATCGCTCTACGGCGATCGGCTTTCATCCGTTATGGATTTGAGCTTGCGGGAAGGTAATCGCGATGAGTTCGACGGACAACTCGATCTTAATTTCGCCGGCATCGGCGGCATCGCTGAAGGGCCGGCATTCGGTAAAAAAGGTTCGTACATGGTTTCCGCACGGCGCAGTTACGTCGACTGGCTCGTCAAACTTATGGACATCGGGGTTGCACCGAAATACGGCGACGCATCCACGAAAATCGTCTATGATATCAACAGCGCTCACCAAATCGCCTTGATCGACGTGATGGGTATTGATTATAACAGCCCTACCAAAAAGGACGCCGAAGACCTGGACTTTTCGGTCTACGGAAGCGAACGGTACATTCAAAACACGGTCGGAGTGAATTGGCGCTGGTTGTGGAATAAAAACGGATACACGCTTACGTCCATTTCACACGCGGCGATTCAGTTCAGGCAACATTGGACTCAAGCAAGCAATGACGAACCATTCGTGAATAATCGATCGCTCGAACAAACCTACAACGTGCGTCAAACAAATTTCTATCGTTTTAACGAATACAACGCCGTCGATTTTGGATTTGAAATCAAACACCTTGCGTACGATTACAATAATTTTTACGGCGAATATACCGATCCATCGGGAAATCCCACGCCGGCTTTGATGCTTGACGATCAAATTGGAGCCAGCAAATTCGCGGCTTTCTTAAATTATCAATTCCGCCCATTTTCCAAACTCCAAACACAAACCGGCGTACGCGTTGATTATTTTTCATATAATAAAAATTTTTCCGTCTCACCGCGCTTTAGTTTTTCTTATCGGTTAACTGAAAAAACAACGCTCAACGGTTCTACCGGTTTGTTTTACCAAAATCTTCCGCTCATCATTCTTTCCCAGGAAAAAGAAAATCGCGATCTAAAAAATCCGAAAGCCGTTCATTTTAATTTGGGGCTTTCTCATTTACTTACGGATGACACGCGTTTGACGGTAGAACTTTACAGAAAAAATTATTCGCATCTTCCGCTCGATCCGGCACAACCTAAGTTGAATATTCTCGATGAACTTTTTTATCGTAATTTATTTTACTTGAGCCATGGCCCGCTTACAGACAAGGGAAAGGCTTATTCGCAAGGCATCGAAGTAATTTTACAGAAAAAATTGGCGGCCAATTTTTACGGTTTAGTCAGCGGTTCATACTTTCGTACGCGTTACCGTGACAGCGATTACACGTGGCGAGACCGGGTGTTCGACAATCGTTGGATTGTGGGAATCGAGGGAGGATACAAACCCAATAACCGATGGGAATTCAGCGCGCGCTGGGTCTACGCGGGTGGCGCGCCGTACACACCGTTTGACGTCGTGGCGTCAACGGCTATCAACCGCGCCGTTCTCGACGACAACAGTATCAATGAAAAACGTTATCCATCGTATCATTCATTAAACGTACGCTTCGACAAACGTTTCCTTTATGAATCGTCGAATTTGGTTTTCTACGTCAGCATTTGGAATGCGTATAATCGTAAAAATGTTGCGTCGTATTATTGGAACGAATTCAAAAATAAACCGGATACGTCCTATCAATTCAGCCTCCTTCCGATTTTTGGGTTGGAGTATGAATTCTAAAAAATCATCAACGTCTACGATTATTTTGACATTAAATTTACCGTAAATTCATTGCCAACTGTGCTACTCAATTCAATTCTGTATCCTTTACTGTAGTCACCAGTCATGGCTACTATTTTAACGTTTGGTTTGGATGGTATTACTGGCTCGATGGTAAGATTACCTGCTACGATCTTACCATCGTTTTGAACGATTGGATTGACTGGAACCTGAATTTGCCAAATGGCCTGAACTCCCGCCCCAGTGGTAACGTTATCGTGAACTCTTAATAAATTGTTTTCAAAAATAAGGTCACGTTTCCATGACTGAACATCGGAACGATCCCGCGAATAAGCATTAGAAAGATCCGCATTCACTGTAACGCTGCCGTTCTGAACGGAATAGACCATAGTTGATCGGACGCTTGAAGTTGGCGTTTGCTCTATAGTAGTTCCATTGCGAACAAACCGGATGATATTTTGAATATCGGTTTCCTGATGGATACCGCTATGTGACCAAATGTTCTGCGTTACCGCAAGCCAATCCCCTTTATATAATGTAAACGACCCTTGATCCTGATGTGCATGGGATTCTTCGTAAGGGCCGGCGGCAAAGGCCATCCACAACGCATCCGTTGCCCAAGAATTACGGGCAAAAAAGTGTCCTACGCCTTCCGCATAATAAATTAAGTCGGTCGGAACTGAAGGTTCGTCATAAATATCCAATAGGTCATATCTCGACATAAATCCTTGCGACATCTTATTGACTGAATTGTTTTCGATCCACCATGCACCGCGTCGAGCTTCAGGAGTGCCTCGATGTAAAATAACCAGTTCACGCATGATGTGTTCATGATAGTCAAACAAATCAGGCTGGGATGACCGCGACTGATCACCAAATGGTGCAAATTTATCTAGCGTCGGAACCGTTGCGTGAATCCAATAATCAATTGAATTACGCGAATGCGTATTCATATTCGCCAGATCTTCATCCGTCGAAGCTTTCCAAATTCTATAGTTCTCAAAAAGATTTTGAAGGGCCGTTCCGTATCCGGTACCTTCGCGACTTCCACCACCCGGTAATTTTTTGTAATAATCCACCAAGGGAGGAAATTTTTCCGTTTTTAAAAATGATTTCCACTCCTCATTCTGGCTGGATAGTGCCCAATTCATCGTCGCTTTCAAGAAACTATAATGATAATTATTGCCAGGATTATTTACAGACCACCCGCTCCATGGGAATGAACGGCCGCCCCATTCCGCATCATTGTAATTCCAAATATTCCAGACAGCCTGTTCAGCATACGCCGACCAACGACTACGTTGTGCCTTTGTCAGATGCTCAAAACCATAGTCATACACCAAGGCTAAATCTTCAATGTATGGCCCTACTTCTAAATAAGAGTCATCGGTAATAGGAGGGCGTTTTTTGTCACCGATTGCTTTTTCAGCCGTGGCCACATGTTTATCTACCATTTCAATGGCATGGGTAAGATATTTTAAATCACCCGACAAATGATACATTATTAATGAATCACCTGCGGAATAGCCGTATCCCGCCGAACCTGCGACAGCGTTGTCAACCCATGACTTAAAACGGACATACGCCGCCGATGAACGATCAACCAACTCGTAGTCAGCCAACGAAATGAACGGCCCTCCATCCGGCCTTATAATATCTTCATAATCAACTCCATGTTTACCGGAACATGCGGCCAGCAATCGTGTCAAAGCAAACGAACCTACCAGACCAGTCAATGACCACAGAAATTCTTTTCGTGTTAAACTGGACTTTGTTTTTTGAATGCTAGTAAAATTCGAATTATCCAAATTTCAGGCTCCGTTGTTGTGAAATAATGACAACCACTTAAGGAGAAAAGTGAAAAAAAAACAGATACTCTTCAACTGGCTATTCAAATAGTTATCACACTTTTTTAAAAAATTCCTAATCAAAACGATAGCGTCGTCGAAAATTTAGCCGGTCTGTCGACATTTTGGATGCAAAGATGATTTAAGAGCGAAATAACCAGCGCTCTTTTTTCTTGTTTTTGCTGTCTAATTTCCTAAATTCCCGCCGCGTAAATTAACTCACACCAGAGAGCGTAGAGACCTCAAAGGTATTTTTGCGATTTATTGAAATCGCAGCGCACTTAGCGTCCTCTGGTGTGAAATTCAAAAAAATATCATTCCATGCTTCATTTAGTTAATCTGACCGTCGATTTCGGCGGACGCGCTTTGTTTGAAAATCTGAACTGGCACATCCGCCACAAAGACCGCGTTGCGCTGATCGGCGCCAACGGCGTCGGTAAATCGACGTTGATGAAAATCATTTGCCGTGAATTTACTCCAACGTCCGGCGAAGTCGTTCACTCCAAAGAACTCACCGTTGGTTACCTGCCGCAAGACGGACTCCATGCTCACGGCAAGCCATTGCTTGCGGAAACAATGACGGCTTTTGCCGAAATCATGAGCGTGCATGACCGGATGAAAGTCATCGAGCATCAGCTTGCCTCGCTCGATCATGAATCCGAAGAATACATGGAATTGATTCATCGTTATGGCGATCTGCAGCATCGTCTCGAAAGCCTCGACGGATTTTCCATTGAAGCCAAAGCCGCGCGCATCCTCACCGGACTTGGTTTCAAAGAAACCGACTTCGAAAAACCGTGTGAAAATTTCAGCGGCGGCTGGCAAATGCGGATTGCGCTGGCCAAGCTTCTTTTGCAAAACCCCGATCTCCTGCTCCTTGACGAACCGACCAATCACCTCGATATCGAATCCATCGAGTGGTTTGAAAATTATCTCAAAAATTACGAGGGCTCCGTTCTGCTCATTTCCCATGACCGCTATTTTATCAACGCGGTTTGCGATAGGATCACGGAATTGGAACGACGCCAACTCATCGATTATTTTGGCGATTACGAACAATATGAAGATGAAAAAATTCTGAGCGAAGAACGGCTTCTGGCTGCGTATGAACGCCAGCAAGACGAATTGAAACGCGTACAGGTTTTTATTGATCGCTTCCGTTACAAAGCTTCCAAAGCCCGACAGGTTCAGAGCCGCGTCAAAATGCTCGACCGGATGGATAAAATCCAACTTCCGGAAGAAGAACGCAAAGCGGTTAATTTTCGTTTTCCTCAACCTGTCAAAAGTGGACGCGTTGTCCTGGAAATGGAAGACGTCCATAAATCGTACGGCAACAAAGAAGTTCTGCGCAACGTCAGTTTCACCCTCGAGCGCGGCGAAAAAGTTGCGCTGATCGGCGTCAATGGCGCCGGAAAATCGACGCTGGTGAAAATGATTGCCGGAGCCGAACCCGTGAGCCGCGGAGAAATCAACCTGGGTTACAACGTTTCATTGGAATATTTTGCACAGCAACAAGCGGAGAAATTAAATATCCAGAATACCGTGTATGAAGAAATTACTTCCGCATCCGTATCGCATACGCCGGTCATATTACGAACGATCCTCGGCGCATTTTTATTTTCCGGCGACGACGTCAATAAAAAAGTCAACGTTCTGAGCGGCGGCGAACGATCGCGCCTTGCGTTTGCCAAAATGCTGCTCAACCCGGCCAATTTTATTATTCTGGACGAACCGACTAACCATATCGACGCGCAAACCAAAGATATTTTGCAAGGCGCTCTCGCCGATTACGAAGGTACCTTGCTGATCGTTTCTCACGACCGTTATTTTCTTGATAATCTTGTCAACAAAGTCATTGAAGTAAAAAATGGCGCCACTAAAATTTATCTCGGCAACTACAGCGACTACCACGCTAAAAAAGAAAAAGAATTAGCGGAACTGGCAGCTTCGCAATCGATCGTGAAAACATCGGAAAAAAATTCTTCCAAAGAACAGCGGCAAGTCGAAAAAGGAGAACGTAAAAAAGCGTCGACCGAGCAGCGCCGGACTGAAAAAAAATTATCCGAAATTGAACAGAAAATTCAGAAACAGGAAGAATTCAAACGTACTTTAGAAACTCAACTCGCTGATCCCGAATTATACAAAAATCCGGACAAGGCCAAACAAATTCAATTTGATTATCAAAAAACCGGCGACCAGATTGCGAAACTTTATGAGGAATGGGAAATGTTGGCGGGAAAAATAGAAAGCCCTGAAGCCTAAACTTCAGAGCCTTCTTTATGAGGAGGAGAGGAGGATTTCTATAAGATTATACCGCCAACCTGTCCTTACGGTCACGTCAGTCTGCATATATTTTAACTTATTAGACGTTAAAAAATTCCCTTAGTTGCATCATGACAAAAATATGACGAATCCCAAAATGGGTCATTTCGCTTTATTTTGAAGCAGGCAAATGATTTATAGCTAATTTTTCGGCTTCCGCTTCTACGTTTTTTTTAATCCTAGCGCGAAGAAAATTTACGCCACTCCGTAAATTTAAAATGGGAAATGAAAAATTGAAAATTATTGCTTCCGTTAGCAAGCTTCAATTCTCAGTTTCTCAATTCTTAATTTTCAATTTTTAATTCTTAACTAAACCAATCACTGTTCCTCTGTATTGTCATCGTCTTCTCCGCGTAGTTTCACCGCACCGGATTTTTTCTTGAATCCTCCGGCGAAATTCATCACGCACATGTTACGATATTTTTTATGCGGCCCGCAGGCAACGCCGACAACTTTAAACGCCGAATTAAAAATATTATCACGATGTCCGCGGGACGCAACACCGTCGTCGATCAGCAGCGACAAAACAATACGCCGCGCTTCGTCATTGCCGTAATCAATATTTTCACCGGCAGTTGATAGCCACTGTCCGTAACGCTCGATGCGATCAAACGGCGAACTCCCGTCGCTGCCGTCATGGCCGGTATCCCCGCTCGGTCCCTGATCGTCCACATGATCTTCCGCTGCCTGTGATAAACCTTGCGAGGGTCTAAGCGTGTCAATGGGCTCCGCATTCATCAGAAAATCGTAACATTCATTCACCGCGCTCACGCCTTCATTCGTCATGATCGACGCATCTTCACCGGGAATATTCATGAT
>JABWBZ010000118.1 GCA_013359335.1 bacterium | reverse complement strand
CCTTTTACGTATAGCATCAATCCTTATCGCGGCTGCGAACACGGCTGCATTTATTGTTATGCCCGGCCGTCGCACGAATATCTCGGCTACTCGTCCGGCCTGGATTTTGAGACGAAAATTCTGGTCAAATACGACGCGGCGCAATTGCTCGAAAAAGAATTCCGGAAACCGTCGTGGAAGCCCGAAGCCATTTGCGTTTCCGGCAATACGGATTGTTATCAACCTGCCGAGCGAAAACTTCAGCTTACTCGCGGCCTTTTAAAAGTTTTTTTAAAATATCAGAATCCCGTTCGCCTGATCACGAAAAATTTTTTAATCACGCGTGACCTGGATATTTTAACCGAATTGGCCAAACTGAATCTTGTCGGGGTGATGATTTCGATCACGACGCTCGACACGGAATTGGCACGCAAGATGGAACCGCGCACGGCGTCTCCCACAAAGCGGCTTCAGGCCATCGAATTATTGGCCAAAAACAATATTCCGGTCGGTGTAATGAATGCGCCGATGATCCCGGGACTCAACGATCACGAAATGCCGGAAATTTTGCGGCTCGCTTCCGAAGCGGGCGCGACGAGCGCGGGTTATACGGTCGTGCGGCTTACGTGGGCGCTGAAGGAATTATTCAAAGACTGGTTGGAGAGAACGTACCCGACTAAAACAGAAAAAATCATTCACGCGATCCAGGACGTGCGCGACGGTAAACTGGCGTCACCTGAATTCGGCAAACGTATGACAGGTGAGGGTGAAATGGCGGCCCACATCGCGAAAGTTTTCAAAACATTTACGCATAAATATGGATTGAATAAAAAAATCGTACGCGGGCATCCTGCGCCGTTCTTGCGTGGCGGGATTGAGCAATTTAATTTGTTTTGAATGTATGTCATTACTCTGTCATACCCGCGAAAGTGGGTATCCGGTTTTTAGCAGCAATTAAAAAGAAAGCGATCTGGATTCCCGCATACGCGGGAATGACTTTTTATTAAGTGACCGATTAAACCAACAGGAAAAATCGCCATGGAAACGACCGTAAACTGGGCCGAGGCTTTTAAACCGCTGATCGAAAAATACAAAGGCCGCAAACATCCGCTCGAATACAAAAACCGTTATCAACTCGTCGTTATGACCGTGCTGTCGGCACAAGACAGCGACAAACACATTAATCAAGTCGCAATCAAATTCTTCGAAGCCTTTCCATCGATGAAAGAGCTGGCTGAAGCGACGCCGGAACAGCTTTTGCCGTATCTCGACACCGTGCGCAATTTCGGCAATAAAATCAAATGGCTGATCTCGATGGCGCGTGCGATCCAGGATGACGCGAATATCCCGCACACGATGGAGAAACTGACGGAACTTTCAGGAATCGGGCGTAAGTCGGCGAGTGTGATTATTCGCGAATCGGGCGGCCCGGCGGAAGGGATCATCGTCGATCTGCACGTCGTGCGCGTCGCGCCGCGGCTCGGCGCCGTCACCACTGACAAACCCGACAAAATCGAAAAAGAACTGCTCAAACTTATTCCTAAAGACGACTGGGGCGAAATCGGCATGGCAATTTCATTTCTCGGACGGGAAATCTGCCGCCCAACCAATCCTCATTGCGACGAATGCCCGATGATCGGCGTGTGCGATTATTATAAAACCACGATCAGTAAGAAGAAAAAGAAACCTAAAGCTTAAAACCCTAAACACTCAACTGAATACTTTTTTAAGCGATCAAATTCAGATCGTTTCGAATGGTAAAAATTCTTTGCGACATCAAATACTCATTACCGGCTTCAATTCCGTAAACCTCTCATCCCCTTTGTAATAAACCCGTTCCAGAAAAAGCCCCGACGGCGGTGCAGTCAGTATAGCCGGAATGCCCGATTTGGATTGAAAGAATTTGCGAATATCGGTTTCGGACATTTTCCCGCGCCCGATTTCCGCCAGCACACCGACAATTTGCCGTACCATCTTCCACAAAAAATGCGATCCGGTAATCCGGATGAGAATCAAATCGTTTTCTTCTTTCATTTCGATTGACTCGATCAGAACTTTCATCGATTTGTCATCCGGATCGTCGGCGGTGAACGATTGAAAATTTTTCATACCTTTGAATAATTCTGACTCCTTTTTCATGACTTGAAAATCGAGCCTATCTTTGATCCACCATGTAAATCGTTTTCCAAAAGCCGAACGGCGGCGCGCAATTTGATATACATAACTCCTTCCGATGGCATCGTGACGCGCATGAAAATTTTTAGGGGCGCGTTCGATCGTAAGGACATTAATATCGGCGGGCAGGTGATCGTTGATCGCGAACCGCAGTTTATCCGGTTCCCACGACGGCATAATATCGAGATGCGCCACCTGCCGCAACGCGTGCACTCCGGCATCCGTCCGGCTGGAGCCGTTAAATTCAAAATCGTTGGTATGCAAAATTTTTTCGATAGCTGAAATAAATTCGCCTTCGATTGTGCGCGCTTCTTTTTGCGCTTGCCAACCGCGGTACCGCGTGCCTTCGTATTCGATAAAAAGTTTAAATCGCGGCACGGTTACCTCTTTACGTATTTAAAACAGCCTTCGACGTGATCGTCGACCATGCCCGTTGCCTGCATGTGCGCATAAATGATCGTCGAGCCGACGAATTTGAATCCGCGTTGTTTCAGGTCTTTCGATAACGCATCCGATTCCGGCGACGTCGGCTGGATCGATTCCTTGCGGCGGCCTTTGGGATCGCGCAACGTTTTATGTCCCGTGAATTGCCAGATGTATCGATCGAACGACCCGAATTCTTTTTGTACTTCGATGAATTTTTGCGCGTTGACGATCGCGCCTTCGATTTTCAAACGATTCCGCACGATACCTTCGTCTTTCATCAGGCGCGCCACGTCGGCTTTGGTGAAACGTGCAACTTTTTTCACGTCAAAATTCTTAAAAGCTTTTCTGAAATTTTCACGCTTTTTCAAAATCGTTATCCAACTCAGTCCCGCCTGAAATCCCTCGAGGATTAACATTTCAAACATTTTTCGGTCGTCATGAACGGGCACACCCCATTCTTCGTCGTGATATTTTACGTAAATCGGATCGTTGCCGCACCACCAGCAGCGGGATTTTTCAGCCATACATTATCTCCGGATTTTTATTATGTCTACTCCGAATTTGATTCGGAGTATCTAAAATTGGCAAAGCGAAACGGTAGTCTCGAATATGTAATAAAAAAAACGTGCTCAACATATAAAAGCCCTGCGAAGGTATCAAGGTATAATTCATTTTTACTTTTGCTCGAACCCCGTCTCTTGACTTTCACTGCGATTTCGTCTAACTTTTTCCCGCCTTTCTAACCGTGGTATTCCTTTCGGTTTTTTGCAAATTTGGTAACCTTCCGTTTGCATTTCTTACCTAACTTTAGGAGGTTCATTTGAAACTCAAAATCAAGTACCTGGACGGATTGCGTCTCAAACGCTCGATTATTGCAGGTTGTAATTTCGTCATCAACAAAAAAGATCATTTGAACACGATCAACGTATTTCCCGTTCCGGACGGCGACACGGGTACGAATATGGCAAGCACGTTGAAAAATATCGCTGAAACCGTCGAACATCAGGAAGATCCTGCGATTGAAAATATGGCCGGCGTTTTGGCGGACTCGGCGCTGATGGGCGCGCGCGGCAATTCCGGCGTTATCCTCGCGCAATTTTTTCAAGGTTTGCAGGAAGGCCTTCGCGGCGTTCGGCGTGCCACGACGCGCAATTTTTCCGACGCCGTACAATGCGCGACCAAAGGCGCCTGGAGCGCGATGTCGAAACCCGTCGAAGGTACGATTTTGTCTGTCATCCGCGATTGGTCAAAATCGGTCGAACACCGCTCGCAGAAGACCGACGATTTTTGCGAGTTATTCAAAGATTCCCTCGAAGACGCAAAAACTTCGCTGGCCAATACGCCGAAACAAATGGAAGCATTGGCCAAAGCCGGCGTCGTCGATGCAGGCGCACAAGGTTTTGTCACCATGCTGGAAGGCATTCACGATTTTATCGAGTACGGACGCATCGCCGACATCAAACGCAAAGGATTGAGCGAGCCGGAAGAAGAAGTCGCGCTGCCGCATCTCGATGAACACGCCGAGGACGATATTACATTTCAATTCTGCACGGAATGTTTACTCGTCGGCGATCAATTGAATCGCGACGCGATCCGCGAGCGGCTGACGAGTTACGGCGATTCGCTGATCGTGGCGGGCTCGAATAAAAAAGTCAAAATTCATTTACATTCCAATACGCCGGAAGATGTTTTCGAAGCGCTTGCCGATTACGGCCACGTCGTGTCGACTAAAATCGACGACATGCGCCAGCAATTTCTCAACGCGCATTCGGAAACCAAACAATCGATCGCGATCGCCGTGGATTCGTGCTGCGATCTGCCGCTGGAGTATATTCGCCGCCACCACATTCACGTGATCCCACTCAACGTGCATTTTGGCGATGAAATTTATATCGACCGGCTGACGCTGACGCCGACAAAATTTTATCATAAATTGGCGCACCATCATCATCATCCGAAATCGTCGCAGCCAACGCCGCAGAAATTCAAAGAATCGTACGAGCGTTTGTTGCAAATTTATCCGCAAGTAATTTCATTGCATCTCTCATCGAAACTCAGCGGCACGTATCAAGGCGCGGTGACGATGGCTAAGTCAATCGCACAGGATAAAATTTCTATTGTCGATTCGGAGTCGGCCTCAGTCGGTATCGGGTTGATGGTGCGTGAGATCGAACCGCTGATTGCGGCCAACGAGCCGATGGAAAAAATTGTCTCCCATCTTGAATATTGTCGAAAGAACATGCGGATTTTTATCAGCGTGCAGACAATGGATTATCTCATCAAAGGCGGCCGCGTCAGCAAAGCGCGGGGAATGATGGCCAAAGCGCTGAATATCCGGCCGGTTTTGGCAATTGAAAGCGGACAAGTCGTGCCGATCGCAAAAGTTTTTGGCCATTCGAATGCGCTCAGGAAAGTCATGGAATACGTCAAAACGTATGCGCACGGCAAAAAAAATCCGCGATTCGGTATCGCCCACGCCAATGCCATCGGTATTGCCGATTGGTATGCCACCGAACTTGTAAAATATTTTGAAGTAGAACGCGATTCGATCTTAGTCACCGACGTGTCGACGGTCATTGCAACGCACGCGGGACCCGGCGCGGCGGCCGTCGCCGTTTTGTGCGATCCTTAAATCTCGGGGTCATGATGAAAAAATTGATTTTTATTTTTTTTGTTGCGATTAATTCGCTCGTGTCTCAAAACGATCCGATGAAACCGTACGTCGAATTATGGCAGAATGAACAGGTGGATTCGATCAAAAAAATCCTGCCACAGTTGAATCAGAAATTCCCCGATAAAGTTGACGTGAAATTTTTTAACGCCGTTTTTGAAAGTGATGCGGCTAAAGCGGCGGCGGTTTATGAATCGATCGTCGCTGATTTCCCACAATACGTTTTTGCCGATGAAGCGTTATATCGGTTGATTCAACTCGCGTATGCACGCGGCACTTACCAGAACGCCAAAAACAAATTCGACCAACTGAAGAAAAATTATCCGAAATCAAAGTGGATTTCGGCAGTCGCCCAAATGTTCAGCGATCTGAAAATCGACGACACGTCGGATCAAACAACAACGACCGGATCGAAAAAATTTACATTGCAGGTCGGCGCTTTCAGCATGCGCGATAATGCCGATGATCTCAAAACCAAATTATCCGGATTTGGATACACGCCGATTGAAATTTCTGAAAAAACGGTCAATGGTAAAAAACTGTTTGCCGTGTGGGTCGGCTCGTTTGCCACTAAAGAGGAAGCGGCTAAAACCGGACAGACGTTGAAATCTCAGCAGAAAATCGATTTTTCAATCGTTGAACATCCATGACCATCCGCGCTTTTATTGCGATCGAATTGCCTCCGGAAATTCATCGCCGCCTCGCCGACGTCCAACACCGGTTTAAACCGCTTTTTTCTCAATCGCGCGTAACTTGGGTGAAACCTGAAAACATTCATCTCACGTTGAAATTTTTCGGCGACATCCAACCTTCAATGGTAGAAACAATCGAAAAAGCCTGCCAAAATCTTCAAACTCATTCTGTTTTTTCATTGTCCTTACAATCACTAGGATATTTTCCGAATGCAAAAAATCCTAAAGTTTTCTGGTGCGGGTACGATGCATCCGATGAATTAAATCGGCTTCACTTACAGCTTGAAAACGATTTGCTTTCATTAGGATTTACAAAAGAAGAGCGTGAATTTTCGCCGCATCTGACTTTGGCGCGTTTCAAGGAACTTCACTCGCACGACCGCGAGGCGCTGGCTTCGGCGGTGGAATTTGACTTAGCCGCCATGACGCATACGGTCGACGCTTTGACGTTATTTCAAAGCCGCCTCACGCCAAACGGTTCGATCTACAGCCCTCTAAAAAAATTTCCGTTGAAACAAAATTAACTATTCCACCCGCTTCGGGTTTTTGTTATATTTTATCGTCAAGAAGCCATTCCTACTTTGGAGAACCCTACTTATGAAAATTATAATCTCTTTGTTTGCGTTTTGTTGTTTGATTGCCAACGCTTCCGGGCAAAGCCGCTATGGCGGACGAATTCTGGAAAAAGGCGACGTCAATATTGCCGACAGAAATATGATCCTGCTGCTTCAGTACGACTTGTATTTTCTCGGGTACGGTATTTATCTCTCGGGGTACGGCGGCGCGAGCGGCGAATACAATGACGCTACGTTTCGCGCAGTAAAAGCGCTGCAGCGCGATAATGGCCTCGTGCAGCACGGCGCCGTGGACAGCAAAACGACGTTGGCGATAGAAGCCGCTCTGAAAGCAACCGAATTGGGCGACCAGTGGATGCAGTTCAATCCCCTGCGCTACGGCGGCATGAAACTTAAACAAGGCGACCGCGACCGCAACATTAACCAGACAGTCCGCCTGCTTCAAAACGATCTCACCGCGCTTGGTTTTTCTACGGAAGGTGATGACCCTGGCTATTTCAGCGATAATACGGTGGAAGCGATCAAAACTTTTCAGGAAGACGCGTTGATCCCATCGTCGGGCATTCTCGACGAAAATACGGCTAACGCCCTCGCTTTGCGATTGGCGCTCCGTTCTCAGGCAAAAAAATAACCGCGCATGAAAATTCTCTCGGTTAGCACTTTCAAAAAAAAATATCAAAAAACTATCGTGGCCGTCGTCGAACTCGATACCGGCGAAAAACTCTATCACGAACCTGAAACCGTCGTACTATTCGATCTGCATGCACAGGATGAATTGGATGAAAAAACTTTCCAGGCATTAAAAAATACCGACGATGCTTATAAATGCCGTGCGTATGCGCTGAACCTTTTAGCGATCCGGCCACGAAGCATTTCCGAGCTCAAAAACCGTTTGGTTCGTAAAGAATTTTCCACCCAATCCATCGATCAATGCTTGTCGGAGCTTTCAGAAAAAGGGTATCTGAATGATGCCGACTTCGCCCATCGATACGTGCGTGCGCGATTGAAACAAAAAGCCCTCGGCGAAAGCATGATGCGGATGGAATTGCGCAAAAAAGGATTGTCCAATGATCTCATCGAAAAATCCATACAATCGGTTTACGGTGATGAAACTGCTCTGACTATGGCCTTGGACGTCGCCCGAAAAAAAATGGCGACTTATAAAAAACTCGAACCGCAAAAAGTCAGGCAAAAATTGTTTTTCTTCCTGTCGCAACGCGGATTTTCTCAGAATGTGATTCGCGAGGTGTTTAAGAAGTTGAGGTTTGGGGAAGATGAAGGCGACGGATAATAATATTTTTCTTACTTAAAAAATTCGTCCAATCGGGTAGTTGACATTTATATTTATTTCTATAACTTTGCCACAAGTGATTTAGGGGGGCGTGAGGGAAATCGCTGCTACTCACCCTAAGTTTCCAAAAGTTTTCAAAAAAATCCAATCCTTGCGCTCGTCTTTTTCAATTCAAAAAGATACGGTCTTACTGTTTTTTTACATCTGTTATTTTAACATCTAACTCAAAAAGGGATTTACAAAAATGAAAAAGTTGATGGTTATTTCGTTGCTTCTGTTTATGGCAATGAATCGGAATGTTTTTGGGCAATGGACATCCGGAAATGGGAACACAACGACGAATGATAAAGTTGGAATCGGGACAAGTAGTCCGTTAAACATATTGCATTTAAGGAATACGAACAACTCTGTTTTTTTACGAATCGAAAAACAACTTGGATATGAAGGAGGATTAGTTTGGACAGACCCCATCGGCGCCAGCCTTTTTTACTTTTATAGCGATAATGCCGATAATGACGCACTAAAAATTCAAACATCGGGTTTGTCAGGCGAAGATGATGCTAATCCAAGAATAATGATTCCTCGAACGAATAAAAACATCTATCTGGCAAAGTCTGGTGGCAATGTCGGAATCGGCACATCTTCACCAGGGAGTAAATTACATATCATTAATGGCAATGGAATTGTCAGAGCGCCGCAACTTGGAATTGGTCGATTTCAGGATGTTGAATCTTTACCTTTATTCGAATTTCAAACAGCCGATGCTGATCCGGATTTTGGCGAAGATGCATTATTTGTTCACGGCTATCGTTGGGGTGCGTCGGTTTGGTTTACCAGAGGAAGTTCCGGCGGCGACCGCGCTTATGCCCGAATCGGCAGTCCAGGAACTGCAGGATGGTTTCAGCTCTTCGATGCATCGGCATTAACAGGCGGCAACGTCAATGTCCATTTATCGGCTTCAGGAACAAGCTATCTTAACGGCGGCAATGTCCTCATCGGCAAGACCTCCCAAGCCAGCACGGCTTACAAACTCGACGTCGCCGGTAAGATGCGTGCCGATGAAATTGTCGTCAATACCTCAGGCGCGTATCCGGATTTTGTATTTCACGAGGATTATAAACTCAAACCTCTTCACGAATTAGAAAAAGAAATTCAATCGCTAAAACATCTTCCCGGGATTCCTACCGCCAAAGAAGCCACCGAAAACGGCATTCCTCTCGGTGAGATGCAAGTCAAACTCCTTCAAAAAATAGAGGAACTGACGCTGTATGTGATTGAATTAGAAAAAGAAGTCAAAGCATTGAAATCGAATAAGGAATAGAGCATGAAAACCGTTTTATTTTTACTATTGTTGACAACCCTGTCATTATATGCAAGCGAAGCTCGTACTGTTGTTGTAATGGTTAAGGATCAAAATGGTAATCCAGTTTCCGGAGTAAAATTTATTTTTAAGGCGGAAGTTAAGTGGAAATATTTTAACGGAGACTCCTGTACGATAGATGAAGGAAAAGTAATAGGATGTTATTCCGATTACGGAAAATCTTCAGGAACCACAAAAAAAGACGGTGTCGGTTCCACAGATATCCATTTTCAAGATATGTCCAATCAAGGTTATTCCGGCCTTCAAACAACAGCGATGTGGGTTCAAATCGAAGCGCCTAAAAACTATCAAATCTCCGGAGAAAAAGAAATCTATACGGAAGATCCCAAAGCGGATACTTTGTATGCGACTTTTAATATAACTCCTGAATCAGAATCACATCGTTCTCTGCTCGCTTCTGCAACCACGTTATTAAATAATGATCAACGAAGAGCATTTTTACATTTCTATTCCCCGATAATTTTAAAACGCGCGGAGGAAGGAACTAAAAATAACATTCCACAACGAGGCTGGGATTGGATAACGAATTTTTATTTTGATCATCAGTCTGGTCAGAATAGCGGGAGTTGGTCTGACGATTATCTTCGCGATAATGGTGACAATTGGAAGGCAGCTTTACAATACTATACTACTAATCCTTTGTGGGGAAGGTTGATGACGGATTGGGATATTCGACCAACTAT
>JABWBZ010000117.1 GCA_013359335.1 bacterium | reverse complement strand
GACGGGAAATTTATATTTCGGATCTTCATATTTCACCACCGACGTTGTGCCCCAACGTACGTTGAGAATATTCGCCTTTCGGAAAAAATAAATCCCGACTTTATGTTCGCTTTCAAACGCCTGCATCAATTTAATCGTCGTTGTCCAGAAAGGAATATTATCCGTTTCCAAACTGAATAAACCTTCGTCTTGCAATTCCGCTTCGACTTTACCTTCGTATACAAAAATGCATCCGATGCCGGGACTGACAATAAGTTTTGAAGCATTTTTAATTTCGTCGCCGTTTTCGCTCCATTTGAAAAACAGAACATTCGGATCAGGATTCGTCCACTCAATGACGGACCGTAGTTGTTTTTTGACTCCATCCATTAAGCCCATAACTGCTCCTTATTTTGCCCGGTTTTTAATTTGTTCGATCAATGCTTTATCGCCCACTTCGAGAATTTCCAATTTACCCAGAAATTGCACGTTAGCGCCGTCTTCGATTTTCACGCCTCCTTTGATGGTAACATTCGAATTTTTTCCAAAAACAACATTGGCGCCTTTCGCAATAATCACTTTCGGATTGACCGGCGTTTCGGGAACGATTTTAAAAAGCGTGTGACAATAATTACAACGAATTTTATCATTGCTTTCTGCCGTTCCATCCACCGAAAAACATTGCGTACACTTAAAAGCTTCGTTCATAAGAACTTCTTTGATTCACGTTATGAATGAACCCAGGCTTCGCTGCGCTGAAGATCGTCGTACATCGGGCGTAATTTGCTTTTCAGATCAATAGCAAATGTTTTTTCAAATCCCGGATTGATAGGAATCCGCGCTTTCAGATACGTCGTCCAATAATCGATCGACGCTGTTTCAATTGCTTTGAGCATAGACAGAGTCGTTTCGCGTGAATGATCCCGGACTCGCTCAACCTTTTTCAATACCAGCCACTTTTCCCACGCGGCTTCTTGAGCCAGATGATGTGCACAAAAATCGATCATCCGCACGATCGTTCCAGGTTCATACGTATTCACCGTATTGCAAAATTGGCATGTCACGTGTACCGCGATAAAAATATCGTCCGGAATGGGCAATTCTGCGCGGCATTGCGTACACAGAAATTGTTTATCCATGGATAATTGTGCGGCTGAACGAATTTTTCTCGCGGCATCCGCGAATACCAGTATTTCCGTGTGGTCGAACTCGATTTCCATCCAATCCGACAAATCCGTGCCGCGCTCGCGCTGGCGATCCATTTCTTTCCCACCGACGCCGGCTTGTTCCATGGCCGGTTCGACTTTTTCGTGCCACGTATCGTCGATTTTGCGCTTCAAGTCAAATAGCTGTCCCTTGACTCCGGTCATGGCGTTGGTAATCGGAATCGGATCCATCTGACTTTGATCGAAAAGCGCCTCGCAACCGGCGCGCGCTTCAGTCATAATTTGATTGAAACGTTCTTCGATTTTTTTCAGAAAAACATCCCAGCGTTGTATCACTTCCTGGCTCATGAGTACCTCAAAGTAATTGACTGCCGCAAAACGCGCACGTTTCGAGCGACTGGTCGGCCGGGCGTGGCGCGCCGCACGTCGGGCATTTTAAAGTTTTAACGCCGGCTTTAGCCGCATGTTCAAAATACTTCGGCGTAGTCGTGGCCGCATTGGCAAAAATACCTTTCAGCCCGGTCGCAGGTTTCGTCGATTGAATGTAGTCCCTTACTTCTTTATCGACCATGTCGCGTAAAAAATCATTCAACCGTTCGAGCGATTCACGCGGCGGCTCGGCATCGAACTCATCGTCCGCTTCCAGCGTCTCCAATTCCGCTGTGAGTTTGCCTAATTCCAATTCGGCATTATCTTTTATTTTTTGTAAAACTTGGCGTAATTCAATCGGAAGTGCGCCGGACTTGACGTTCGCGCCGGTTTGAATCAATGCGGCGATTTGAGCCGCCGTCATGGGCAAAAGCCCGATTGCAGCCAAATGCGCGTTCCATGTATCGTGGCCCTCAGCCGGTCGTTCTTTCGCCATAGTCACCGTTTGACGGACTCGGGTTTGAGTATCGTCGGACAGTGATTGAATTTTTTTAAGCAGATCAGAATTCAATGTCGGCATTGGCGGATCCGCTGGCAAATTTTTCTTTGTACAGATTACAGAGACGTTCGTATTCTTGCGCAATTTTCATATCGGTCATCATTTTCTGAATCCACCATCCACCCACTGTTCCCCAATCCGCGGCAGTCATGCCGTACTTGGCTAAAACGGAACTGGCGTCGATGCCTTGATACACGGCCGCATTCTGGGCTTCGCCGATCTCGGCAAATTTTTCCAATGAAATCGGTTCATTCCCCGAAACCGTTCCTCCGATTTCCATTCCGGCAGCCACTTGCTGGCCGGTAGAACCGTATTGGCCCTGGGCTGAATTCATGAAGGCCTGGCCGTACACCGTCGCGATAGTCGCCGTCGAATCGCGCGACATGCGGGCATTCCATTCCGCGCTGACGCGATCCCATTTCGGCTGATCGATTCCCATCGATTTGATGATATCTTTCACATTACCGCCGCTGGCTAACTTAGCCTGCGCGGACGCCCACTGTTCGAGAGAAATGCCCTCGACCGGCTGGAAATCGGCGGACAATTCGCCTTTCATGCGGTTTTGCATGTCCAGCTTCACTTGCTCCATTTGTTCTTTCATCACACGCTGGGCTTCCGCTTCATAATCGATTTCCTGCTCCGGTTCGTTTTCCATTTCATCATCTTCATCATGATCTTTCATGGCGCGCTCCTAAATTAAATGAATAAATAAATTCACGGGAAAGAAGCTTAAGACTCGAATCAATGGAAATGATCCGTTTCAGATTCCGGGTGTTTTAAATAAGTAGAAAGAAATAGAAAAGGATAGGACTGGGTCAGTTCTTGGATACTACCTAAATTTGTTTTGTGAAACAAGGAAATTATTTAGAACGAACGGCTTACATCATTCAAAACATTCCAATTGGAACATTAATAATTGTTTTATTATATTTTGTTGATCGCCTTATCATATCTGAATCAATTTAATAATCCTTCTTCCCGAATGCATCAGTCAGTTAATTTGAAATCCTCGCAGAATGCGATATGGTTTCGTTTTATATCATTCAAGGAGTTGAGTTATGCAAAACAGTATTATCGTAATTACGGCTGCTGTAGGGTTATGCTTATTTGCAAGCGTTACCATGGCAGGCCCGGGTTCGTGGCGGCAAATTGGAGCCGCTGGCAGTTGGAAAGGAACTATCGCCGGCACTATGCTCGATGGAAAACTGTACACGATTGAAGCCAACGGCGCATTGTATGTAACGGATGTGAATACGGGTCAATGGCGCCAAATCGGTAAAAACGATTTTGTAGCTACCCGCTTTTTATTCTCGGCCAATAATATGTTATACTCAATTGAAAACAGTGGTTCTTTATACGAAATCAGCCCATCCAATGGTACCTGGCGCCAGATCGGAAAAGCCGGCGAATGGTTGCAGACGTCATTTGTCGTGGTTTTGAATAATCAATTATATTCCATTGAATCCAGCGGTGCATTATATCAAACCAATCTGATGACCGGGCAATGGAAACAATTAGGCAAACCCGAATTTCGAGCCACGGCAATTCTGATGACCGCCGGCTCTAGTCTTTACACCATCGAAACTTCCGGTTCGCTGTATGAAATTAATCCATCCGATGGATCATGGAAACAGATCGGCCAAAGCGGTGCGTGGGCCAATACGATCACTGGAATTGGTTTGAATTCAGGAGCCTATACGATTGAGATCAGCGGAGCGCTTTATCACACCAACCTTCAATCGGGCAAATGGGAGCAACTAGGCAAACCGGATTTCTCTCAAACCCGGTTTTTATTTGCCGGCAAAGATCGCTTGTACACGATTGAAAACAGCGGTAGCTTGTATGAAGTTTCTGTATTTTGAAGATCGCAATTTCTCCCATTCCTTTGGCGAATCACAATAAAATGTGCTTCGCTATTTTTTTCCGGCAAAAAATGAATTGGAACATTGGCCAGCAAGGCCTTATATTAGTGGCATAATTAATACCGTGTATGATCAAACGCAGCGTTCAATCCCGTTATACCCGCCTTGCCGGCATCGGTTTTGGCATTTTATTTTTTTCAATTTGGTTTTGGGGTCCTGCCGAGTCGTATCTTTCAAAAGGAACGCCGGCGTTGAAAGTCAACGGGCCGCGAACTTTGCCAATCCGCGCTACGCACGCGTTCACAATAAGTCCCGACGGTCGTTATTTCGCTTCGTCCGATGGACGCTTGCTCACCATCTGGGATCAGGAACAGCGCCGCGCAACGGCTACCATCGCATTGGACCATGCGATCGAATGGCTGCAATTCTCCGCTAGCGGCCGGCATCTCACGCTGAAAACGGGCGATCTGTTTCAAACATGGGACACTCATTCATGGAAAGTCATCGATGAAAAAAATGTTGTACCCGAACAAATCCTGATCGAAGCGCTTGTCACCACCAAAAACCGGTTGATCGCCGCTCGTTTTCAAAAAGACCTGACCGATGTCATCGATCTATCCAATGGAAAGGTTCTGCTGAGCGTGAATACTCAACTCAACGGTAATTATTTTTCTTTCGATTCTTCCGGGCAATTAGCCGCTTATTTTGTAAGGCAAAATAAGCAGATTGAATTGCATGACCTTCGTTCCGGTGAATGGGTGGATACGATCGACGCCGATCCGTGTTATGGCGGCGTCAGCATGAGCCCCAACGGCCGGTATGTTGCATGGAATCAAAGAGGACGCGTGGCCGTGTGGGATCGGGTCAAAAAAGAAGAAACTTCATTTTTTGCGGGACAAAATATATTCACGCGTGAATTTCCCGGCATCGCATTTTCTTCCGATTCCAGTATGATAGCATTGGCTTCCGGTTCCGGTATTAAAATCTACGGCCTCACCGATCATCAACTGCTTGCCGACATTGTAACCAATCGGATTGATTTCAAATCGCTGGATTTCTCAAACGATAACACGGCGATCGCCGTCACCTACCGCACCGATCCTTTTCCTGATTTGTGGGAAATCGCGATTTAATATTTTCTTCGTTGCGCTGAAAACCCGATTCATCTACAAAAACGTGGAAACAGATTCCGAACCAAGTCGGAATGACAACCATAAGAGACCTGTCGCACTGAACTTGGTTCAGCGTATTTCAGTTTTTTTAAAATTTTAAATAACGTACGAACGGAATTTTGGAACGATTTTTCCGGAGAATATTATGAAATTTCGTATGGGAATCATCGCGATCGTGTTTTTTATTTTCGGTTGCGCTAACAAATCACCGACCAATTTATATCCGATTCAACAAAACGGCCGGTGGGGATTCATCGATTCCGCAGGCGTTGTCGTGATCGAACCAACATTCTTCGAGATCCGGCCGTTTAAATCCGGTATCGCCTGGGTCAAAACGGATACTATCAACTGGACATTGATCGATGTTTTCGGACGCCCCGTTTTAAAAGAAACTTTTGAAACCGTCGAAGAACTGCCCACTCGCAATGCCGTGCGGTTAGTTCATGCAAGTACGATCGGAGGATTAAGTTATAATCATGAACCTGAATTTATCGAAAGCAATGATTCAGCGAGTTACAAAGTCGGGCGCGGCGGAAAATTCGGTCTCGTTTCGAATTCGGGCAAATTGATTTCGCCGCCGCAATTCGACGACGTCGGGCGTTTATCCGATAATAAAGCATGGTTCAGGAACGACTCGTTGTTCGGTTTCATCGATACCAACGGCACGGTGATCATCCCGGCTCAATTCGATACGGTCAGCGACTTTTCATGGGGAATAGCATGGGCATTCAAAAACGGTGAATGGAAAACGATCAATGATACCGGAGCGGCCGGCGTTGAAATTTTCGGACATGACGGGCAACAGATACCTGCAATCATAACCGTGACGCCTTTTTATAACGGATGGGCAACCATTCAGACTAAATTGGTCACACTGGGACCGCTGTGGAGTCCAATGCCACGAATCATTTTCGATTGGTTCAGCGTCGATACCGCCGGCCGGCGAGCATTGATCAATCCCGGAAATTTCGCAATGGCGTACGACTGGAAATTGTCGCAATATACGCACTCGGAAATTGGGCCAGCCGACGGCGTCCTACTCGTCACCGAAAACCGTTTATACCAACCGGGCGGACGGTCTATTAACCTGAAAGATTACATCAATGTTTTTCGGATCTCCGATCGCCTGATCGGCGTCACGCATCCGTACAACTATCGCCGCTGGAGCATTTTGAGGCTTTACCCCGACTCACTTGGCTCGCCATCGTGGCAGGAGTACGAACATGAGATTCAGGAATTTTCAGACAATGTTGCGCTCGTATGCAAACGTGAGTGGATGCATGTCACTACCAAAGACCCGGATAAATACGTTCCGCCGATGGCGATCAATCATTGGGGACTCATCGATACCACGGGTCAATTTCTGCGGCAGCCCGATTTTCAGTGCGATCAGGTTTATCCTTTTCAAAATGGAATCGCAGTTTTCAAACGTGGGAATTTATACGGCGTGATTGATCAATCATTCAACGAAATTGTCAAGCCCGAATATGAAAACTTGAGGCGTAATGAAAGTTTATGGATATATCAATTGGAAAAAAAATGCGGACTGATGAATGAACGCTTCGAAAAAATCACCTCCAATGAATTCGATATAATCGAACCCTTCAAAGGTTCGCTTGCGCGATATGTCAAAAATGATAAATGGGGATATATTAATAGACAAGGAAAGAGTGTGTGGGAGTTTAATTTATAGAATCATAGAACACCGATGACACGGATGTTCTGATTCGCGTTGATTTACTCTGGTATTCATTAACTTCCCCACACCGCCTTCACCAATGCCGGCAAAATTTCCCCGCTTTTGCCTTGAAGAAAATAAGTCGCTTTCGGGCTCAACGGCGTTTCATCAGGATTGATTTCGATGACAATTGCGCCGCTGCGCAGAGCCTCCAATGGCAACGCCGCCGCCGGATAAACGATACCCGACGTTCCGATTGAAAAAAACACATCGCATTGCCGCGACGCATCCATCGCCTCGTTCATTTCCTTCATCGGTAACATCTCGCCGAACCACACGACATCGGGGCGCAGTAGGCCGCCGCAACGCGGACACCGCGGTGGAACTTCACCGGTGTCCTTCCATAACTCCACGACAATGTCTTCTTCGAAACATTTCGTACGCTTGATATTACCATGAATCTCTAAAATATGATCGCTGCCCGCCAGCCGGTGCAGGCCGTCGACATTCTGCGTGATCAGCGTAAATATCTCCGCGCGGCGCTCAATTTCGGTCAGCGCATAATGTCCGGGATTCGGCTGCACAGTGGCAATCATCTCGCGGCGCATGGCATACCACTCCCACACTAATGAAGGATTGCGGCGAAATGCTTGCGGTGTCGCCAGTTCCTCCGGATTGAATTGCGCCCACATGCCTGATTGCGCATCGCGAAAAGTCGGAACGCCGCTCTCGGCGGAAATGCCCGCGCCGGTAAACGCTACGATACGTTTAGCCGTGCGCAATTTTTCGATAAGTTTTAGATCAAACATTGAATGATAGCTAAGTCACTAACTTAGTCATGGTTTCCCGGCAAGTCGGGACTTACCATGACGAAAATTACGAATCGTCACCCGCGCGCTATTTTCTCCAGCATTTTTAACGTCGTTTCGTAAAACGGTTTGACTGAAGGAATAAACAAGCCTTCGTCCGGCGAGTGCGCGCCCTGAATCGTCGGGCCGAATGAAATCATTTCCATGCCTGAAAATTTTTCACCGATAATGCCGCATTCTAAACCTGCGTGTATCGCCGTGACATGCGGCTCTTTGCCGTACATTCCCTGAAATGTCGTTTTAGCAATACCGAGCAATTTCGAATTCATATCCGGTTTCCATCCGGGATAACCTTCCGATTGCGTCATCTCGGCTCCGGCGAGTTCCGCAATCGCGCGCACGCGATCGACGAGCGCGTCTTTCTCAGTTTCGATAAAACTCCTCTGATTGCTGCCGATCAATATCGATGTATGCGTACACTCAATCGTCGCCAGGTTCACCGATGTTTCGACGAGTCCCGGCAACGCTCTACTCATCGCCATGACGCCGTGCGGCAATCCGTTTAGCAAGTTGATCAATACGCCCGTTTGCGATTTTTTCATCACATGCAATTTTTCCGCCGGCGTCTCGGACAAAGTTATTTTTAGATTCGGATCAGTCGAGTGATACACAGGTTTGATTGCCTTCTGCAAACGCTGGAAATCTTTTTTCAACGACGTGACGTCTTCGGTTGAAACAGTCAATACCGCTTCGGCTTCGCGCGGAATAGCGTTGCGCTTGCTGCCGCCGTGAAGATGCGCCAGACGAAAACCGTACGACCGATGCAGGCTCCACAAAATCCGCGCAAGAATTTTGATCGCGTTCGCGCGGCCGAGATGGATGTCGAGGCCGGAATGGCCGCCGGTGGCGCCTTCGACTTTGATCTGCAATGCCGTCACGCCGTCGTGCGTATCCTTCCATTTGACGGGAAATGTAATCGTCGCGTCTTTCGCGCCCGCGCAGCCGACGAAAAGCACGCCTTCTTCTTCGGAATCCAAATTGATCAAACAACGTGCTTTGAGCATTTTCGGATCCAGATGCGTTGCGCCGGTCAGACCCGTTTCCTCGTCGATAGTAAACAGCATTTCCAAAGGCCCGTGCACGAGCGAGTCGTCGCTCAGGATCGCCAGCATCGTCGCCACGGCAATGCCGTTATCCGCGCCGAGCGTCGTGCCCGTCGCTTTTACCCAGTCACCGTCGATGCGAGGACGGATCGGATCGTTGTCGAAATCCATCGCCACGTCTTTGTTTTTTTCGCACACCATGTCGAGATGGCCTTGCAAAACAACGATGGGAGCGCTTTCAAGCCCGGTCGCCGCCGGTTTTCTGACGACAATATTGCCTGTGGCGTCTTCCTGAATTTCGCGGTTCAGTTTCTTAGCTGTTTCAATAATATATGCGCGGATTTTTTCTTCTTTTTTGGAAGGCCGCGGAATCTGCGTGATCTGATAAAAATAATCGAAAACCTGACGCGGTTCCAGTCCGGATAAACTATGTTCAGCCATGATTGCCTCCTGAATAAGTGGGCCATAAAATAACCTTTCCCTCCGCGATTATCAAATGCGATTTGTTATCATTTTTTTCAACACTAAGACACTAAGGATTTTACCGAGGGGCGTCATTCCGTTCCCGCCTCTCTGAAAATGTCATTCCCCCGACGAGTCGGGGGAATCCAGACCGAAAAATATATTCTTCTTATAAGTGTTTCCAGCGGCTTCGCCGTGCTACTTTCTTTGTCTTGATATCCTGCTTTCAGCGGGACAAGCTCCGAAAGTAGCCAAAGAAAAATCAAGGCTGTGATAAAACCATAGAACGGAATTGTCATTCCCTCTCTGTAAGTGTCATTCCTCCGACCCGTCGGGAGGAATCCAGAGCGATTAATCGCTTCTTCGGCGTCCCTCTTGCGGCTACGCCGTGCTACTTTCTTTGTCGAATGGAGTTGTCATTCCCGCGTACGCGGGAATCCAGAACAAAATTCCAAATCGGTGTGTGAGGTCTGGATACCCGCTTTCGCGGGAATGACATAGTATGACGATGCGATACAGTACAACGTCGATGTGTTGCCATCCATCGACCACGCGATGCCGCACAGCGATACGCATGACGCATTGTCATTTTTATTGCATTGTTTGACTCTCGTATACATCAACTTTTGTTTGCAATTGCCCCCAACGATCGTACATTAACCGCATGAATTTCCTCACACATTATTATTGTAATGCCGGTCGAAATCTAAGTCCGGATTTCCATTTCGGCGTGGCATTACCCGACATCCTGAGCGTGTACGACCGCGCGCTGCGTTTTCACGAACCGGCGATCATTAAGCTGATCGCGGAACAACCGAAAAATAAACTGTGGCAAGGCATTCACAATCATCTCCGAGCGGATGCTTTTTTTCTTCAATCAGATTTTTTCAAAAAGACG
>JABWBZ010000401.1 GCA_013359335.1 bacterium | reverse complement strand
TTTTGCGAACACTATGTTAATCATTGATGGCATTAAGGTAATCGCTGCCATGCCCTCGATGCCATAGACAACAGGCAGAAAAGCATGTAATTTTTACAGAGCGAAGCGGGATTGGTATGTTTTGGGGGACAGGCCGGTGTGTTTTTTGAAGAAATTGGAAAAATAAAATGGATCATTAAAACCCAATTGATGGGCAACTTCCTTGACGGAAAGATTGTGATACGTGAGAAGGCGTTTGGCTTCGGAGACAATCAGGCCGTAAATCACATTTTGCGCTGTTTTGCCCGCGTGCTGTTTAGCTTGTTCATTGAGGCGGGTTTCGGTCGTGCTAAGCAAACCGGCAAAGTGCCTGACGGAATAATTGTTTTCAAAATTGGCTCGAACGAGTTCCAAAAATCTAAGAAATAAAGCATCCGGTTTATAAATTTCATCCCCGCGTTGAATTTTGGCGCGATTGATTTCTACCAGAATCAGCTCGATCCGCGAATGAATCGAAATAAGGTATTGATACGGACGCTGCACAAGTTCTTTCCTGATGAGCTTGAATTGTGCTTCAATGGCGGAGTACTTCGGCACCGGGATCACTTCATTGATTGTAAAATGGCAAAATAAGCCGTTGTGAAATATCAGTTCGATGTCCTTGTCATTCTTACTGAAGAAATCAAGCGTAAATTCAAGAATAAAACCTTTGGCTCCTTTGATTTTTTTGAAATAATGAATTTGTCCGGACGTGACGGTAAAAACCTGATGCGATTTTATCTGAAATTCATTTTCATCCGAAACGACCGTGACGCTGCCTTCCGAACAACCGATCAAAACGTACTTCATGACGCGCCTGGGTTTTCCCGGATCATTAAACTCATCGAATGCCGTAATTTCTACCATCGTTTCGCTCCGCATAATCTAGTCCCGATATGCCGGGAAGAATCCGGTTTATTTACTAAATGAAAACGAGAAAATCCACTCCGCTGTCACCCGTGCCATTTCGACAAACACGTCTTCTGTATTTTTACGGGAACGTTTGAGGATGCGGAATCCGTGGTCGGCAGTGTCGAGTATATGAAGCGTGGCATGCGGGAGTTTTTGACAAACCGGTTCAAGTAAAACCAGATCGGCCAATTCATCCCGCGAACCGCTGAGAAAGAGCATCGGAACATTCACACCGACCAAATGATCGGCACGTTTCGTGTCCGGCTTCCCGCGCGGATACAGCGGAAACGCAAACAGCGCCAGCCCTATCACGCCTTCGAGCGGCGATTCCGACGCAGCCGTGGACGTCATCCGCCGGCCAGTAGCGGAAGTTCCGGCGCGGCTGATCGGGCTGCCGCTATCGCGGAACGCACGGTCGCCGTGCAAACCGGTTTCGGATCGAAACGCCGCCCGTATTCCATGTACGGAAAATTGTACCGGAATGTCGCGAGACCCGCGCCCGCCAGCGCCTCTGCGATTTTTTGTAATGTCGCGTGGCGCATATTAGAACCCGCGCCGTGGCCCAGAATAAGCAAATGCGACGCATCGGAAGGTTTCATCAAAATAGCAGAAACTTCTCCGGATGACGGCGTGGCATGGAATTTTAATTCGTGAGCGGTTACAGACATTTTTAAGCTGTTTTCAAGATTACCAAAAAAATCTGATAATAGTACGGCTCGGATTCAGAAAAATCAATTTTTTTAATCCGGTATCACGCTTCCAAAAAAACATTTTTACACAAAAAACG
>JABWBZ010000116.1 GCA_013359335.1 bacterium | reverse complement strand
GTATAAAAATATGTGAAGAAAACGATAATGATCAAAAACATCAAATTGTAAAACACCGAATCAATTGAAAAATGCTGCGTAATAAAATCTGAAAAGGGACCTGGGAAAAACGTAGCCACGGTGTTAGGCACAAACATAATCGATTGCGCAAAAATAATCGGCATCACCCCTGCAATGTTCACGCGCATCGGAATGTACGTTGATTGTCCGCCATAAACTTTACGGCCAATCACACGCCGCGCATATTGTACTGGGACTTTACGAATACCTTGCGTGATGAAAATAATCGCTGCAACAATAGCGAGAAGAATTACAACCAGAACCAATTCAATCATAATATTGCGATTACCGTTGGCGATTTGTTGCGCCTCATCGAAAATAGCCGTTGGAAATCGCGCCAAAATACCAATCGTAATAACCAGCGAAATTCCGTTTCCAATACCACGTTCGGTAATCTGCTCTCCAAGCCACATGATAAACATGGTACACGTTGTCATCGTCACCATGGTCATCAGGAAAAAGAGCGGGCCTTGATCCGGCACTACTTTCACTTCCTGATTGCCGACTACAACGCTCAGACTGCATAGCCACGTAGCCACGCCGATTGCCTGAATGGCGGCCAGCGCTACCGTTCCGTAGCGAGTCATTTGATTGATTTTTTTACGCCCTTCCTCGCCTTCACGTTGAAGTTTTTGAAGATAAGGAATCGTCGTTCCAAGCAATTGTATGATAATGGAAGTGCTGATGTACGGCATGATGCCCAAAGCCGCGATGGTCGCCTGGCTCAAACCTCCGCCGGCAAACAAATCATAAAAGCTCAAAAGTGTATTTTCAGCTTGGCGAAAATATTGGCCCAATGCCGTAGCATTGATACCCGGCGCCGGAATGTGTGCAGCAATACGTTCAATCAATAAAACCGCTAACGTGAAAAAAATCCGTTTGCGTAACTCCGGTATCTTGAAAACATTCGCAAAGGTTTGAAGCATGGTGCGTTATCTTTCTAAACAGGATGAATAAGTCGCTTATTTTTTCTTGCCTTTTTTCAGAACCGTTTTCTTCACACCCAAGACCGTGACTTTGCCTCCGGCTTTTTCGATCTTTTCTTTGGCCGATGCGCTGATAGCGTGCACTTCCAGTTGCAAAGCCTTTTTAATATCGCCTTCACCTAAAATTTTGACAGGTTTGGTTTTTTTGGCGATCAAACCGGCTTCATGCAGAAAAAGCACATCGATTTTTTTTGTCGTTTCCAATCCTTCGAGCGATGAAAGATTGACGGTCTGAAATTCTTTCCTGAAAATATTCGTGAAACCGTATTTCGGCAGCCGGCGCTGGAGCGGCATCTGACCGCCTTCAAATCCGGCTTGCATATTCACGCCGGAACGCGATTTCAAACCTTTATTACCTTTGGTCGACGTACCACCGTGTCCGGAACCTTCACCACGCCCGATACGTTTGACTTTTTTGCGTGAACCCGGCGCGTATTTGAGATTGCTTAAATTCATGATTGGTCCTCTAAAAACTTATTACTTTTTGGCTTTGATTACTTTATATCCGGCTTCCGCTTTAGGCTGTGCTTTCGGCTTTTCGTTGACCGATTCGCACGAAACGATATACCGAACGCTCTCGACCATTCCGCGAATCTGCGGCGTATCGTTGTGATAAACGGTTTGGCCGATTTTTCTTAAGCCCAACGTGCGAACGGTTGCGCGATGTTTTTCCATAGCGCCATTGACGCTGCGCACTTGTGTGATTTTTAATAAACTCATGACACCTTACCTGGGTTGACGTTTCTAACTATTTCGTAAGCACTTCCATTACGGAAAGGCCGCGTCGCGCGCCAATTTCCCGCGCATTGGTCACTTCGCTCAAAGCCTTCATCGTCGCTTTGACGACGTTGTGAGGATTGGACGAACCTTTGCATTTGGTCAAAATATCGGTAATGCCAACGGATTCTACAACCGCACGAACCGCCGCTCCGGCAATGATTCCGGTTCCTTTCGAAGCCGGCTTCAGAAAAATTTTGCCGGCGCCGAATTTCGCCGACACTTCATGCGGCAAGGTTCCATTCATCAAAGGAACATAAATCATTTTTTTCTTTGCGTCTTCTTTTCCTTTAGCAATGGCGTCCGGAACTTCATTCGCTTTGCCCAAACCTATACCGACGCGTCCTTTACCATCGCCAACTACGACAATGGCATTAAAACTGAACCGGCGGCCGCCTTTTACGACTTTCGCAACGCGGTTGATATACACAACGCGTTCTTCTTTCAGATCCGTTTCAGTTGGATTTTCCGTATTCCCTTGTTGCTTGCTCATCGATCTTTTGCTCATCAAAGCCTCACGTATATGACGTTACTTTATTAAACTTAAAATTGTAATCCGCCTTCGCGCGCACCATCGGCCACTGCTTTTACACGTCCGTGAAATTGATACCCGCCGCGATCAAACACAACTTTTTCGATACCTTTGCTTTTCGCGGCTTTAGCCATTTCCAGGCCAACGGCCTTCGAGACGCCGATTTTACCTTTGGAACCGCTTACAGCATTTTTTACAGCTTCAGCGGTACTGCTGATATGAACAAGCGTCTTGCCTTGAGCGTCATCAATCAATTGCGCATAAATGTGTTTGACGCTTCTGAATATAGCCAATCGGGGACGTTCCGGCGTTCCGGCCAACTTGCGACGAATGCGTTTTCTGATTTTAGTGCGTTTCGCCGTTTTGAGAGTATGTTTATCTGACATAGGTTACAATCTCAATAATATATTGGATGATTAAAATATGCTTATTTCTTGGCTGCAGCTTTACCGGCTTTGCGTCGGATTCTTTCATCCGCATATTTAACGCCTTTGCCTTTATAGGGCTCCGGTAATTTGAACGAACGGATTTTTTGCGCCACCTGTCCAATCAACTGTTTATCAATGCCTTTGACGCTGACCGTCGTGGGACTGCTCACAACTATTTCAACGCCCGTTGGCGGCTGAAACAGCAACGGATGCGAGAAACCAAGATTGAATTGAACCATTTTTCCTTTAGCCTCAGCTTTGTAGCCAACGCCGACGATTTCCAATTTACGTTCAAATCCCTGCGTGACGCCGGTAATCATGTTGGCAATAACAGCGCGTGCCGTGCCATGCAGTGCGCGGTGAAATCCCACATTGCTCTTTCTGGAAATATGGATTTCTTTATCTTTCATTTCAATCAACGTATCGGGATGAAACGTCTGGTGCAATTCACCTTTCGGACCTTTGATCCTAACGGTCGCTCCCGAAATTGTCACCGTGACATTCGCCGGGACGGGTATAGGTTTTTTTCCAATTCTTGACACGATATTACTCCTAAATCTTTTCGCTCTCGTTTTATCCGAGCGAATTTCAAATTTTTAAACTACCAGATATAGCACAATACTTCGCCGCCAACATTTTCCAACTTAGCTTTTTTATTCGTCATCACGCCTTTCGGAGTCGAAAGAATCGCAAGGCCTAAATTGGCTTTCACGCGAGGAATGTTTTTGACGCCGGTATATCGCCGCAAACCGGGCGTGCTTACCCGGGCGATGTGGGAAATCGCATTCCGTTTTTTCTCATCATATTTCAGATAGATGCGAAGAATACCCTGTTTGCCGTCGTCAAAATTATTGTAATCTTTGATAAAACCCTGTTCGAGCAAAATCTGCGTTATATCGCGTTTCAGATTCGACGCAGGGATATCCACACTTTTTTTCTTCGCCTGTATCGCGTTACGGATTTTCGTCAGAAAATCCGCGATCGGATCGGTCATGGACATGGAAACTTCTCCTTTATTAAAAACTTCTTACGTTCAAAAAAAGCGTTTTACCACGAAGCTTTGGTGACGCCCGGAATTTCGCCGTTCAATGCCAGATCCCGGAAACAAATTCTGCAGATAGCGAATTTACGCATATACGCACGCACACGTCCGCAGCGTTTGCACCGCGTCACTTTACGCGTCGAAAATTTCGGAGTCCTTTTGGTTTTTGCAACCCATGCTTTCGTTGCCAATGTAAGGTCCCTTTCTGATAAATCCTGTTTGGTTATTTCTTCCTGAACGGCATACCGAATTCTTTAAGCAATTCGTAAGCTTCTTCGTCGGTTTTAGCGGAAGTCACGATGGTAATATCCATACCGCGCACTTTATCCATTTTATCAACGTCGATTTCCGGAAAGATAATCTGCTCTTTTACGCCGAGCGTGTAATTGCCGCGGCCGTCAAACGATTTATCCGGCACACCTTTGAAATCGCGGATACGCGGAATGGCAACATTCAAAAGCCGATCGAGAAATTCATACATCGCCGCATGACGCAGCGTCACAAAACATGCAATCGGCACGCCTTGGCGCAGTTTAAAATTAGAGATAGCTTTTTTCGCTTTACGAAGCGCCGGTTTCTGCCCGGTGATCAGCGTCAAGTCATGCACGGCAGCATCGAGTAATTTCGGATCCTGCGTCGCCTGTCCCACGCCCATATTGATAACGATTTTGTCTAACTTGGGCACCTGCATGAGATTCCCATAAGAAAATTTTTTCATCAGGGCCGGAATCACGCGGTCTTTATACGCGGCTTGCAAACGCGCTTTATAATTTTTATCAACGGCTTCACGCTTGCCTGACACGGCCAGGCCGTCGCCGCCTTTTTTTTCTTTTTTCTCTTTTGCCGCTGTTTTTTCTTGCTTCGCCATGGTTCTGTTACGTTCCTATTAACGTGAAAATTACTTTAATTCTAGTTGACGACTTCGCCGGTTGTCCTGGCCACGCGAACTTTGGTGCCATCTTCAAGATGTTTGTGACCAACGCGGGTTTTTTGACCGTTGTGTACCAGCATGACTTTACTGGCATGAATCGATGCTTCTTTTTCCTGAATACCGCCTTGGGGATTGCGTTGATTCGGTTTGATATGTTTTTTACGCAAATTGATACCTTCAACAATCACGCGGTTTTCATCAAGAAATACTTTCAGCACTTTTCCTTGTTTTCCCTTATGAATCCCGGAGATCACTTGCACGGTGTCATTTTTTTTGATATGCATATTATATTTTCCTTAAACTTTCTCGTAATCGATTATAAAACTTCCGGGGCGAGTGACACGATTTTCATGAATTGTTTTTCGCGTAATTCGCGTGCTACCGGCCCGAAAATACGGGTACCGGTCGGTTCCTTATCCTTATTGATGAGAACGGCCGCGTTTTCGTCAAAACGGATGTACGATCCGTCTTTGCGGCGGGTTTCTTTGCGCAAGCGCACCACCACGGCACGAGCGACATCGCCTTTTTTGACGCCGCCGCCTGGAATAGCGTCTTTGACCGAAACAATGATCTCATCGCCCAGGTGAGCATAACGCTTGGACGTGCCGCCCAAAACACGAATGCACATCACTTTTTTTGCGCCGGAATTATCGGCCACCGTCAATCGCGTATATTCTTGAATCATGGTTTATCTCACAAAGTTTAAGTGTATAGTCGGTTAAACGGCTTTTTTGATAACTTCGATCAGGCGCCATCTTTTGAGTTTGCTCATCGGACGGGTTTCCATGATCTTGACCACATCGCCGATTTTGGCTTCCTGCTTTTCGTCATGCGCCATCAGTTTGGTCGTTTTCTTCACGTATTTTTTATAAATCGGGTGCTCCACTTTTCGTTCGATCGCCACCAAAATGCTTTTTTGCATTTTGTTGCTCACGACAGTGCCGGTACGAACTTTACGGCGGTTGCGCGTTTCAGTATTTTTTTCGGTCTGATTCGACATGAATTCATTCTCCCATCATTTGCGGATTTGCCCGCAACGTATTATCGCACTAAAATATTTTTTAAGGTTTGATATTCTCTGGCGAAATCTTTGCGTTTCGGATGCGCAAACAACGTCGTCAGCGCCTGGCGTAATTTCGCTTTATCTGCGTGAATTTTTTCGCCCTTGATGACATCAGCCACTTCGGGAATCCGGTATTGATTGCTCAAAGCATTCAGAATGTCTTTAGCTTTGCTCATGGCGGCCTTGATTTCTTCTTCGCGTATCATCGTTTTGAGCAGTGCAATTTCTTTGCGTTTTTCTTTCAGCGTCAATTTATTTTCCAATTGACCGACACCGTGTTGAAACCGCAAATCGAAAAGATTATTTTCAGCATCGGCTAGCATGCCTTTCATTTCTTCGACCGGTAACCCGCGTACCTCATGTGCTTTCATGAATGTATTTTCTCCTGATAAATTATGCTAAGCGCGAATTTCGCCGCGTTCGACAAATTTCGAACGAATCGGCAATTTAAATGCTGCCAAACGAAATGCTTCTTTGGCCAATTCTTCCGTCACGCCGTCGATTTCGAACATGACGCGACCAGGTTTAATCACGGCTACCCAAAATTCCGGTGCGCCTTTACCGGAACCCATACGAACTTCGAGCGGCTTTTTCGTAACCGGTTTGTCCGGAAATATGCGGATCCAGATTTTGCCTCCACGTTTGATGTAACGCGTCATGGCAATACGAGCCGCTTCGATCTGGCGAGCCGTTATCCAACCGCATTCCATTGCTTTCAAGCCATAGGAACCGAAATTGACATCGTTGCCTCGCGTAGCTTTGCCACGCATTTTTCCGCGGTGATGCTTTCTGTGTTTGACTTTTTTCGGCATTAACATGATGAACGAACTCCTGAACGATCTAGTAAAACTTTTCTTAATTATTTCGTTTCAAATGGATTCAATACTTCGCCTTTGCAAATCCATACTTTGACTCCGATTTGACCGTAAGTCGTACGCGCCGTGCCTTTAGCAAAATCGATATCGGCACGCAACGTGTGCAACGGTACACGGCCTTCGTTGTAACGATCGGCGCGAGCCATTTCAGCGCCACCGAGACGGCCTGAAACTGCAATACGGATTCCTTCGGCGCCCATACGCATCGCTGCACGAACGGCATTTTTCATGGCACGTTTGTACGGAATTTTGCCTTCCATCTGGCGCGCTATATCATTGGCAACCAACGTCGCGTCGATTTCCGGTGATTTGATTTCTGAAATATTGATCCGAACGTCTTTACCGGTAATTTTTTTCAATTCTTCGCGTAATTGATCGACGTCTTTCCCTTTCCGTCCGATGACAATTCCGGGACGCGCCGTGTGCACGGTGATGGTAATAACTTCCGCTTCTTTTTTCAAACGCTCGATGGCAATCTTGGTGACCCTGGCATCTTTGGGAAGCCGGTTGCGCAAATATTCGCGCAGTTTAAGATCCTCATGCAATTTATCTGCAAAATGTTTTTCATCGAACCAACTGGAATTCCAGGTTCTGATGACGCCTAATCGTAAGCCTATCGGATGCGTTTTCTGTCCCAAAGTATCCTCCGTGAAAAATAATACTTAAAACTTTTTCATAAATTATGCTCTCTATACTCTCTCAGCAACCACAACAGTCAGGTGGCTTGTGCGCTTACGTATCATCGAGCGGCGCCCCATTGATCCTGCACGCCCGCGCTTCAGCATCGGTCCGCCATCGATAAAAATTTCTTTGACGAACAAACGGTCTGCATGCGTTCCCGGATTAATGAATTGTGCATTCGCTACGGCGGAACGGATCGCTTTTTCAATATGTTCAGCCGCATTCTTGCGGGTAAAATGCAGAATGTTCAACGCCTCTTCAGTCCCTTTTCCGCGAACCAGTTCCGCAACGCGGCGCATTTTGCGCGGTGAAATTCTCAGATAACGTGATAAAGCTTTATGTTCCATAATTCGTTCCTTGTCCCGAAAAGGACGATCTCCTGTTTAAAATTATTTCTTTGGTGCTGCAGGAGCACTGGTTGTGGCAGCCGCGGCGGCTTTACTTCCCGAATGGCCGCGAAATAAACGCGTCGGGGCAAACTCACCTAATTTGTGGCCCACCATATTTTCCGACACATACACGGGAATAAATTGTTTTCCGTTGTGTACGGCAAACGTGTGGCCTACAAAATCCGGCGAGATCGTGCATGCACGTGCCCACGTTTTGACGACCTTTTTCTGATTGCTCTTGTTCATCGCTTCAACTTTTTCCTGAAGTTTTTCATCGATAAACGGGCCTTTTTTGATCGAACGACTCATGCTTATTCCTCTATCTTATCAGACTTTTTACTTACGACGTTTGATGATATACCGATTAGTACGGTGATTTCTTTTACGCGTCTTATAACCTTTAGTCGGTTGTCCCCATGGCGTGACCGGGTGCGGATTACCTTGCGGGGAACGGCCTTCACCGCCTCCGTGCGGGTGATCGACGGGATTCATCACAACGCCGCGATTATGTGGACGTTTACCCTTCCAACGCACGCGGCCGGCTTTTCCGATCGCAATATTTTCGTGCTCGAGATTTCCAACTTGGCCAATCGTTGCGTAACAATCTTCCAAAACTTTACGAATTTCACCGGACGGCAAACGCAATTGCACATATCCTTCTTCGCGGCCGGCGATATTGGCGAACGCACCGGCGGAACGTGCCATTTGACCGCCTTTGTTCAGTTTTAATTCGACATTGTGCACATCGGATCCGATCGGAATCAATTTCAACGGCATTGCGTTGCCGATTTTGATTTCCGCTGTTTCGCCCGACATGACTTTTTCACCGACTTGCAATCCTTTCGGAGCAAGAATATAATTTTTTTCACCGTCAGTATATTGTATCAATGCAATATTGGCGCTGCGGTTCGGATCGTATTCGATTCCGAGCACCTTCGCTTCGACGCCGGTTTTGCGGCGTTTGAAATCGATGATGCGGTACATCCGTTTGTGGCCGCCGCCGCGAAAACGCGACGTGGTGTGTCCGATATTGTTACGACCGCCCGTTTTGGCAATGGGTTCCAGCAGCGATTTTTCCGGCGTTGTTTTCGTGACTTCGGCGAAGTCCGACACCGTCAAAAATCGGCGGGTTGGCGTATAAGGTCTGAACGATTTAACCGGCATGTTATCTAATCTCCATTTAACTCGCTATCGCGATGAATTTTCTTATTTGAATTACGCAGCGCCTTCGACAAATTCTATTTTGTTGTCTTTCGCCAGCGTAACGACCGCTTTTTTCCAGTCACGGCTTTTGCCTTCGGTTCTTCCGGCTTTTGTCCAGCGGATTTTGGCCTTGCCCATCACATTGATCGTACGAACGGAATCGACTTTGACGTTAAATTTCTTTTCAATCGCTTGTTTGATTTCCATTTTGTTGGCGTCTTTGGAAACTTCAAACGCATATTGATTTAAAATTTCCCCGTTACGTTTTTTCTTGTCTTTCAGAATCGTCATCTTTTCCGTAATGACCGGGCGGCGTAAAATCTGATTAACTCTGGTATTGTCCATGATGGTTAAAACCTTTTAAATTTCTTATTCGGCGGCGGCGCCAAAAGCCGTTGCCACATTCTTCAATGCCGTTTCGTGAAAAAGCACATAATCGGCATTCATAATTTCATAGGTTGAAGCATTTTTGGTTACACTGACTTTGAGTCCGGGAATATTGCGGCATGATTTTTTGAAATTATCGTACGCCCGCGCTTCTTTTTCGTCTTTCCGGTCTTTATCAACCAACATCAGTACTTTTTGAACTTTTTTCGTTTCGCTCACTAATCCCAAGTTTGTCAAAACTTCAAAAACCGATTTGGTTTTGGGAGCTTCTGCGCAGAGTGTATGGAAATCTTCAACGACTAAAATTTTGCTGTCGTTCGCTTTATAGGTCAAAGCCGATTTACGTGCGAGGCGTTTGACTTTGACGTTCGTATCTTTTTTGTAGAGATGAGGATGCGGACCAAACGTAATGGCTCCGCCTGGCCATAACGGAGTCTTAACGGAACCGGCACGAGCGCCGCCAGTGCCTTTTTGTTTCCACGGTTTTTTGGTAGTACCGGACACAGCCGAACGTTCCAGCGTATTATGCGTTCCGTGCCGTTTGTTGGCGCGTTCCGCTTTTACGGCAAGATACACGGCATGATCATTGGGTGTAATCCCGAAAATATCCGCCGGCAGTTCGACTTTGCGTCCCGAATCTTCGCCGCTAATTTTTTTGACATCTAATTTCATTGATCGAATCCTCGATTAAAACTTTTTTTCTTACTTGCCGTTTTTGCGAATTTCAATATAG
>JABWBZ010000400.1 GCA_013359335.1 bacterium | reverse complement strand
AAACTGTCACTTTATACAGTTTTTGACTCATTTTGAATCAAAACAGGATAATATGTTGTTCTAATTAAGCTTGGCTAAACGGATAGTGGGTAAGCTATTATAGCTTTTCTATTATGAATACATTGCTACGATCTGAAAACGAAAGCTTTTTGGTGGAAAGAAATGAAAAAAATTTGGACGCTATGCAATGACTGATGTTTTTTTCTTTTTCGAAAATAATTCTTTAATCGCGCTGCCGAGTCTTTTGATTCCTTCTTCGATTTTGTCTTCATCCGAGTTCGTAAAATTCAACCGCATGGAACTTCCCAGCGAAGCGTCGCTGCAGAAGGCATTTCCCGGAACAAAAGCCACGTCTTTGGCAATGGCGACGTCAAACAATTCCTCGCTTGACCAGCCTTCCGGCAACGTCGCCCAGACGAACATGCCGCCTGTGGGTTTGGTATATTGCACTTCAGGCGGAAAATAGCGCGGGATCATTTCCAACATACAACGGCATTGGCGGCTGTATTGTCCAATGATACGTTGAATCTGACGATCGATATCGTTGTCGGCAAGATACTGGGCAATGACTTTTTGAGTAAAATGACTCGTGTGCAGATCATTAGCCTGTTTGGCCACAACAAGTTTTTCCATGAGAGGTTTTTTAGCGCAGCACCAACCGACGCGGAAGCCCGGCGAAATGATTTTAGAAAACGATCCGAGCAGGATATGATTGGTGTCGTAATATTCCCGGATCGACGGAAGCGGCTTGCCTTCAAATCGCAATTCATAATACGCTTCATCTTCGACCAAAAGAATTTCCCGTTTTTTTAATAGCTCAGCTGTCTCGCGTCGTTTTGCCTCTGAATATACATTACCGGTCGGATTTTGAAAATTGGGAATCAGGTATGCCAGTTGAATATCCTGCGCATCCAGAACTTTGCGAAGTTCAGCCGTATCGATGCCGTCTTCGCCGATGTCGATTTGATTGAAAATGGTTTCATAAAATTCAAATGCCTGGATCGCGCCGAGATACCCGGGTTTTTCCATGACGACGTGATCGTTTTTTTCGAGAAATGTTTTGCCGATGATGGCGACAGCTTGTTGCGCGCCGTTGGTGATGAGAATTTCATCAGGTTTGATATCGACGCCGCGGCGTGCGTACCGGCGGCTGATCCATTCCCGCAGCGACGGCAGTCCTTCGGTGATCGTGTATTGCAGCGTATTCGCGCCGTCGGTTTCCATAACCTTCACGGCCGCGTTTTTAATTTCATCTACCGGGAAAAATTTCGGATTCGGCAGGCCTCCGGCAAACGAAATAATAGAAGGGCTTTGCGTGACTTTCAGGATTTCACGGATAAAGGATTTCCGCGACAACAACGCGCGGCTTGCAAATAAATGTCCCATAAAAACACCTCCTTAACCGCTCAAAGGTAAGTGAAAAGAACATTGCAACCTATGATTTATGTCATGTTGGGAGGAGAATGAATGGGGAGATCAACTGATTGGGAATTCCCTTTGGAATTAACAAATTTTTAAGATATGGATTCGACCGAAGAAAATATAGCAAGTCTTCAATGCCCATCTTATTGAGCCATTTAAACATTAATAGAGTGTCTATTCTATAAGTCAGATAAATGATACCGGAGTTACTTTCAAAAGTTGTGTAATGAAAAAGGACTAAAATAAAAAGCGGCGACTCTATAAATTAAAGTAGGAACTACAAATTTCTACTAAAAATCTA
>JABWBZ010000002.1 GCA_013359335.1 bacterium | reverse complement strand
CGGAACGGTACTGGCTGTCGCCGATTTTGATAAGCGAGAGAACTTCTTGTTTTTTTGCTTTTTTGTAATCGTGAATGTACGACAGATCGCCATCGTTGATCACGCGTATGGATAAACCCCAATATCCGGGATCGTACGGCGGCTGCATATTCCAATCGTTGTAAGAATGCGAATCGTCAGTCATGTAGGTTGCAATATAATTTCCGGGAGGCAACGTGATGATGCCGTTGTAGACGCGGTTTTTTTCAGCGCCGCCGGCATGCGACGTATTTTCATAACGCATTTCCCAAACCGGACGCGCAGTCTGATCGTTATTGATCCAGCCGAAATCGTACATCTTTCCGTCCTGGCCTTCGCCAATGCAATAGATTCGAACTTTGACTTCTTTTTCGACGGTAAAACCTTTTTCGAGATAGTCGCTGTCGCGCGCACCGGTCAAATTGACGACATTGATTTTCGGATCAGGTAATTGATAGGCGCCAAAATTATCTTTGGCTTCGTCCTTTGCCATAATCCGAAATTTCCAATCGGCATGATCTTCCCATAAATCGGCGTCGTCGACAAAAACTTTGACGAGATTTTTCATGAATTCATTCAAATAACTTTTGGAAGACGAAATTTTAATAATACGTTGGCCGTATGTGGAATAATAAGCTTCATAATTCCCGGGCTTCAACGTCACCGTACCTTTGAATTCAACATTGTTGGAACTCCACACGTCATTGACGTTACTCGGGGTCATAGCCCAAACGATTTCGCGGGTATCCGTATTGAGAATCCATCCGTAGGCCAGCATCGGATCCCATCGGTTCCATTTATGCGATTTCGACATGACGCCCACAGCGTCAACGTAAACAGGCGTAGATTGTTTGACGCTGAAGTTCCGAACGTAAATTTCGTCAGGGTCGAAATCTTTCATGTCCACGACGGCGTATTGCCCGAACGCTGTGACGCTGACGAACATCAAACCGGAGAAAAAAAATAAGGTTGTTAAGATTTTTCGCATAAGCTTTTCACTGCTCTTTTCGGTTGATACGTTAAAGTGCTGTATCCACTTAAGCATACGACGCCGGGTGTTCAATGTTTCAGAAAAAACATAGATTTTTGATCACTATTTAGAGATGAATTTTAATGCCAAGATTAGCTACAAAACCTTCGAGGGGAGCATAAACATCGTTAAATGTAGGAGAGTCAAATGGAGGATTGACCACGCGCGTGAATTTTGATTGCCGCGTATCGGTAAAATTTTCAAGATTGAGAAAAACGGTAAAGGCGTTCCATGTTTTTTGTCCCATCAAACCCATGACCCAATAGGCTTTTGACCGCGATGACGATTCAAGTTTTTGAGAACCTGTAAAATAAGCTTCGTAACCGATTTTGTAATTTTCCTCTTTTTCCATCATCATGATCAGGTTAACCCGATGACGAGGAGTGAGGACGAGTGCAGAGCTTGTGTTGTTTCCATATTGTCGTGCGGAAATCAATGTGTAACCGGCAAATAAATTGAAATGTTCAAAAGTTAATTTGACATTTGTTTCCGCGCCTTTTGCAAGAATATAACCGGAAGCATTCGAATAGTCATAATAGGTCGGAGAAGGAGCCGGCGATACAATTGACGCTTCTAACGGATTATTAATTCGAGTAAGATACACAGCCTGATTCCAATTAAACGCCAATTGATCGGCGATGATAGTTTTATAATTGATATCAAAAATTCCGCCGTGTGACGTTTCAGCTTTTAGATGGGGATCAAATACGATAGGATAACGGTAACCGGTTTCTTCGGCCTGTTCTGAGTAAACAGTCGGCGCTTTGTAACCCATACCCATCGTCAATCGGCCACTCCAGTGTTGACTGGCTTTGTATAAAACCGATAAACGCGGCAGTGCAAAAAAACCGAATTCATCATGCCGGTCGGAACGCAATCCGGCTTCCATCAACCATTGATCGGAGAGATTACAGTAACTTTGAAGAAAAATTCCGCCGACAGTGTAACGATCGTTCTGAAGGCGGTGATCATTCTGATCAAACTGTTCAAAACGATCAGTCACAAAATTGCCGCCGACGATTACGTCAAAGCGTGAGCGATTGATCAGAAAACTGATTTCGCTGAAACTGGATAATTGTTCATTAGTTACGGGAGCGCCGGTGAAATCAATTTTTCGCCTGAAAACATTGATGCTGTTTTTTAGCGTCCAGACGTTACCTGTCGTTAATTTTTTTTCAAATTTTAATTGCGTATGGGCTCGGTAGCTGCGGTTTTTTTCCACATAAACATGGTCGGTATCGTTTTTTCCGTCGATCGCTTTGATGTCGCCGCCGCGGCGGTCTTCGAACGTTGTCGTTACGCCAAAGCTGAGTTGTGAGCGTTCATTTGGATAATAAAATATTTTCGGATTGACGGTCACGGTTTTTACCTGCGGGAGATCGGAGAAATTGTCATCGTTTGCATCGTACGCTTGCTGGCGATTGGCAGAAGCCAACGTGGAAAATCCCCAATGATCGTTACGTTGTGAAAGAAACATTCCCGCGTCGGTTCCTATTGCGGTGGTCTGATTGAGCAGGAGCGTCCATTCACGTTCTTTACCGGGTTGTTTGGAAATCAGATTGACCATGCCGGCGATGGCATCACCGCCGTATAATGTGGAGGAAGAGCCTTTGACAATTTCTACTTGCGAAAGATCGAGCGGGGGAATCTGCATCACGCTGAGGCCGGATGACAAACCGCCGAAGAGAGGAAACCCGTCTTTGAGGATTTGCGTGTACCGCCCGTCGAGACCCTGAATGCGGATGTTAACATTGCCGGAAGATGCGGAAGTCTGCTGCACGTAAATTCCGGTAGATTCATTGAGCAGCATGGAAATATTGGACGGACGCATACTGAGCTTTTCGTCGAGTTCTTCACCGCCGATGACTTCCACGCGCGTCGGAATGTCTTTGATCAAACGTTTGGTTCGCGTGCTGGAAACCGTAATTTCTTCGCCTTCCAATTCTTCTACTTCCATCATGATTTCAAAAATCTGATTCGCATCTTTTAGCGGAAAAGAAATGGAGATTGACTGATCGGCGAATCCGATATAAGAAAATTCGATTGTATAGATGCCGTCGGGAATATCTTTAATGATAACTTTGCCATCTTGGTCCGTCGTTCCGCCAATCGTAGTATTTTCCAGAAAAACATTGACGCCGACCAACGGTTCGTTGTGTTCCTTGTCTTTGACAATGGCCTGAAAAGTATTTTGGGAGGAGAGCAGAGCAGGAAATATTAGAATAATAATGATTAGTTTCATACAACATTATAAAAATTCATGGCAGGCAGATCAATGAATATAAGGTTCGAGTAAATTACGGAGAGTTTTCTTGCTTTTTGAACGGTAAATATAATAATCGGAATCGAAGGTGATGATTCGAGAGATTTTATTTTTTTCAGCAATGATCATTAAGCTGGAGTCGGCCAAATCCATAGGAACGTCTGAGTATTTTTCAACCAGTCGAATCATCGCTTCGAGATCGTCGTGGGTTAATGTTGCTAATTCAACAGCTCCGGAGTTTAACCAATTCAAAAAATTCAGCTGAGCATTAATATTAAAATCCAATAAGTGACATACTTCCGTCACGACAGGCCAGGTTGCGATCAAACGGCCTTCAAATGATGTTTTTAAAAAAATTTTAATAATTTCATGAAAATGGTCATTGTAATCAAAAAGAGCAATCAATGGGCCTGAATCAATGAGTGTTTTTTGCACGGAGTTTTTCTTTCAGGATTTTTTTTCGATTGCGTGAAAGATCCGTCCGTCCACTGCCGTATTGATCGAAATACTCCATTCCGAGTTCATAAGGAGACGGTGGAGCATAATATTTATTGAGGAATTGATCCAGAGCGTTCTTGATAATGTCTGATTTAGTAAGGTTTTCCTTTTCCGCAAGCTCCGAGATTTTTTTCTCAGTTTCTTTTGACAAGCGAATGGTGGTTGACATAAAAATCCTTGTATTACAATTTGTAATACAAAGTAACGTATGGGTTCTTCAAAAGCAATGTTTTTTTGCAAATAAAAAAGACGAACGATGAAACCATCGTTCGTCTTTTTGTCTTACTCATTTTCAAATCCATCAGCTGATCGCGGCTTTGAAATATTCCCGGCGCATAACGGCGATGTGTTTGATTGAAATTTCTTTCGGGCAAACGGCTTCGCATTCGCCGTGATTGGAACAGTCGCCGAATCCGAGTTCGTCCATTTTATGCACCATATTCAACACGCGCTGCTTTCGTTCGGCGTGGCCTTGCGGAAGGAAAGCAAATTGCGTTACTTTGGCCGCTACGAATAAAGAAGCGGAGCCGTTGGGGCAAGCGGCCACGCAGGCGCCGCAGCCGATACAGGCGGCCGCGTCCATGGCTTTTTCGGCCATGTCCTTCGGAACGAGGATGGCGTTGGCGTCCGCCGCCGCGCCGACGCGGCAAGATGTGTATCCACCGGCAGCCATGATCTGGTCGAACGCGCTTCGGTCGACGACCAAGTCTTTAATCGGAGGAAATGCCGTTCCGCGCCATGGCTCGACGGTGATCGTGTCGCCGTCTTTGAATTTACGCATGTGCAATTGACACGTAGCTGTTCCTTTTTCAGGACCGTGGGCGATGCCATTGATCACCATGCTGCACATGCCGCAAATGCCTTCGCGGCAATCGTTGTCGAATTCGACCGGATCTTCGCCTTTTTTGATGAGGTTTTCATTGAGCACGTCGAGCAATTCCAGAAACGACATATCCTGAGAGACGTCGTTGACCGTATAATCCACCATCTTGCCCTTGGCCGATGCGTTTTTTTGGCGCCAAACGCGAAGATGGAGGGTCATATTTTTCTTTTCCATAATTCCTCTTGCCATTTATTCGTCCGCCGCGGCGAACGGAGTTTAAATATTATTTATAACTGCGTTGTGATACATGCACGTTTTCGAAATCGAGAGGTTCTTTATTGAGAACCGGTTCTTTATTTTCGCCTGTATATTCCCATGCGGCAACATAGCTGAAGTTACCGTCATCGCGTTGCGCCTCGCCTTCCGGCGTTTGAAATTCTTCCCGGAAGTGGCCGCCGCACGATTCGTTGCGGTGCAATGCGTCACGCGCCATGAGTTCGCCCAATTCCAGAAAATCCGCGACGCGTCCGGCGAATTCCAGGTTCTTATTCAAATTCTGAGGATCGTTGGGGATTAACACATTTTTCCAAAATTCTTCGCGAAGTTTCGGAATTTCCTGAAGCGCGTGTTTGAGGCCGCTTTCGGTGCGTCCCATTCCGACATAATCCCACATAATTTTTCCGAGTTCACGATGAAACTCCGTTACCGTCTTTTTACCATTAATCGACAAAAGTTTTTTGGTAAGATTTTCGACGCCTTCACGCACGGTTATAAATTCAGCGTGATCGGTCGAAATTTTGGAAAAACTATTTGAAGCGAGATAATTGGCCAATGTGTAAGGAATCACAAAATAACCATCGGCTAATCCTTGCATAAGCGCGCTGGCGCCGAGTCGATTAGCCCCGTGATCGGAGAAATTAGCTTCACCGAGCACGAACAATCCGGGGATAGTACTTTGTAAATTGTAGTCGACCCACAAACCGCCCATCGTGTAGTGTACGGCCGGATAAATGCGCATCGGAACTTTGTAAGGATTTTCACCGGTGATGCGTTCGTACATATCAAAAAGGTTGCCATATCGTTCGCGAATCGTATCTTCACCGAGACGCTTGATGGCGTCACGGAAGTCGAGATAAACGGACAATCCCGATTCGCCGACGCCGCGGCCTTCATCGCAAACCATTTTGGCGTTGCGCGATGCAACGTCGCGGGGAACGAGATTGCCGAAACTCGGATATTTCCGTTCGAGATAGTAATCGCGTTCGTCTTCCGGAATCTGATCGGGAGAACGCTTGTCGCCTTTGTTTTTCGGAACCCACACGCGGCCGTCGTTGCGCAAGCTTTCGCTCATAAGCGTGAGTTTGGCCTGATATTCTCCCGAGACAGGAATACACGTCGGATGAATTTGCGTGTAACAAGGATTGCCGAAAAACGCGCCGCGTTTATAACAGCGCCATGCGGCGGTTGCATTTGAATTTTTTGCATTCGTTGAAAGATAATAAACGTTGCCGTAACCGCCAGTACACAGCAATACTGCATCGCCGGCATGCGATTCAATTTCGCCCGTGACGAGGTTTCTCGTAATGATGCCGCGCGCTTTGCCGTCGATGACGACGAGATCGAGCATTTCCCGGCGCGCGAAAAGTTGAACTGTACCTTGATCAACCTGGCGCATCATGGAACCGTAAGCGCCGAGGAGCAATTGTTGTCCGGTCTGGCCGCGAGCGTAAAACGTGCGCGATACCTGTGCGCCGCCAAAGGAGCGGTTGTCCAATTGCCCGCCGTATTCGCGCGCAAAAGGAACGCCTTGCGCGACGCACTGATCGATAATGTTGACGCTCGTTTGCGCGAGGCGATACACATTGGCTTCTCTGGCGCGGTAATCGCCGCCTTTGATCGTGTCGTAAAAAAGCCGCCACACGCTATCGCCGTCGTTGGAATAATTTTTGGCGGCGTTGATGCCGCCCTGAGCGGCAATGGAATGCGCTCGGCGCGGCGAATCCTGGATGCAAAACGATTTGACGTTGTACCCCAATTCGCCCAGCGAAGCAGCGGCCGAAGCGCCGGCCAATCCCGTGCCCACAACCAAAACCGTATATTTACGGCGATTGGCGGGATTGACCAATTTCATATCGAATTTATGTTGGTCCCATTTCTGTGCTAACGGACCTGAAGGAATTTTAGAATCGAGGCTCATTGAAAAATCTCCTGATTTTTAATGAACAATGAATAATGAACAATGAACATTGCCAATGAAAATTTTATTACTCATTGTTCATTAATCATTGTTCATTGTTTGGTAAAATAAATCCAGATCGGAATCAGTATAAATCCAGCGGCCATTACCAAGGCGAAAAAAATACCGAAACCGTAAATGACTGGCGAATATCTCGGATGATTGACGCCAAGCGATTGAAAAGCGCTCCAGAAACCATGACGAAGATGCACTCCAAGCAGGATCATAATGACAGTATAGCTGATCACGTACGACGGCTGTTGATACACCTCGATGACCAGACGATACAAGTCGCGCATGATTATGCCGTTGATGCTCGTTTCATAATACGGGCCGAATTTGAACGTCTTGAGATGCAGCACTAGAAATACCAGAAGGATCAGTCCAGTCCAGATCATCGACACGGATGAGATGGATTTGTGGCTGTTACCGCCGGCGTTGGCAACTTTAATGTAATCGATCGGGCGCGCTTTACGTTTTTTAAGATAGATGCTGATGCCGACGATCGCATGGAGTACAAATGCCAGCGTGAGCAACGCCTCAATCACATACAAAAGCCCGCCGAGGCTGAAAAGTTTGTACGTGTAAAGATTAAAGGCTTCCGCGCTGACAAGAAGACTGAAATTGCCCGCCAAATGCCCGATGATAAACAGGCACAAACCAACGCCGGTGAGACCGGTCATTATCTTCTTACCGACGGACGACCATACCATTGAAAAAAAAGAAACCATGACAGAGGCTCCGTGATTAAAAGTGAGTTACTTCAAATTTTCAATATTCTGTGTGAGAAACAAAAATAAAAGGAGAGTTTTTTACCGGCGATGCCGTTGTGTGTCAGAACGGCAAGGAAATTAATTGAATGCGTTAAAAAATGCAAGGTTTTTTAGATTCAGCCACGAATTGTCACGAATGCCACGAATTAGGATTTTTATATTTTTGAGAGAACAAATCATAAAAAATTATCAATCGACTTGGTCTACTACTTAAAAATTTCTGTCATTGACGGTTTTTGTCCGTTTTTATTCTTCTTTTAGATTTTATAGGAAAAAATCACAAAAAACTGCAATTTTTTCAACATGTACGAGTTTATAATTTGTGAACAGCTTTTTTATGTTGATAACTTTTTTGTTTGATTTTAAGATATTGATTTTTTTACATTAAAAATGTTAATAAATTGTGGATTAATGTTGGTTTATAAATTGTTCTTGCGTTTAAAAAGGTCGTTCTTTATAATGCAGCTACCCCTGTTGAGAGAGCATTTCAGAATTGGAAACAATCCTGAATTTGACATCAAAAAGGATGTTTTCTCCATACCGGAAACGTGTCGGATGCATGACCTAGTCCGGTGCGTTTTTAAAAAAATTAATTTTTGAAATTTTTTGGCCAAGACGGAAGTCGGAAATGACATCATTTCTGAACGATAGGTTTTTCACTTATTTTGAATTTATAGTGTTCGATTTTATATACCTATATAACCAATCTAAACGTTAAGGATTCTTGATCATGGCAGTCAAAAATGCAGATGCTCAGGTTGTGGAGACCAAATCGTCTCCCAAAAAAGTGGCGACTCAGACCATCAACGGTATTGCCTATGATGGGGCCAAAGGATTGCGCATGCGCCGTTATTTTACGACGGAAAGTGTGCATCCCTTTGACCGAATCGAATGGGAAAAACGCAGCAGCGTGATTACCGAGCCGGACGGAACGGTTGTTTTCGAAATGAAAGACCTTGAATTTCCTAAATCCTGGTCGCAATTGGCTACCGACATTGCCGCGTCCAAGTATTTTCGTAAAGCGGGCGTTCCGGGAACCGGGCATGAAACCAGTGTACGCCAACTCGTGTACCGCGTCGCGCATACCATCCGTACGGAAGGCGAAGCGATGGGCTATTTCGACTCCTCCAAAGACGCCGAAGTATTCGAGATGGAACTCACACATCTATTAGTCAATCAAATGGGCGCGTTCAATTCGCCGGTTTGGTTCAACTGCGGCCTGTCACACGAATACGGTATCAAAGGATCCGGCGGCAATTTCTACTGGGATATGAAAAAACAAATGATTGAACAAACCGTCGATTCGTACTCGAAGCCGCAATGCTCGGCCTGTTTCATCCAATCGGTCGGCGACGATCTGATGGGCATTTTTGAATTAGCCAAAAACGAAGCAAAACTTTTCAAATACGGTTCCGGCACGGGCAGTAATTTTTCGGCGCTCCGCGGTAAACAGGAAAAACTTTCCGGCGGCGGCACGTCGTCCGGTCTGATGTCGTTTCTCGCGGTTTTGGACCGCGGCGCCGGCGCTACTAAATCCGGCGGAACCACGCGCCGTGCGGCGAAAATGGTTTGCCTCGACATGGATCATCCGGAAATCGAAGATTTCATCAATTGGAAAGTAAAAGAAGAGAAAAAAGTCAAAGCGTTGATGGATGCCGGCTATGATTCTGATTTCAACGGCGAAGCTTACCAAACCGTTTCCGGCCAGAATTCCAACAACTCCGTCCGCGTTTCCGATAAATTTATGAACGCCGTGCTTGAAGACGGCGAATGGCAAACGACTGCGCGCACGACCGGCGATGTCGTCGATACTTACAAAGCGCGTGAATTATACGAGCAAGTTGCCTTCGCAGCATGGGCGTGCGCCGATCCGGGCGTGCAATTCGACGACACGATCAATGACTGGCACACGTGCCCGAAGACAGATAAAATTCATGCATCCAATCCCTGCTCGGAATACATGTTCCTCGACGACAGCGCATGTAATCTCGCGTCGATCAATTTGATGAAGCTGGCCGACGAAAACGGTCAGTTCGACATTGAAGGATATCGCGAAGCCTGCCGGATTTTTATTATTGCGCAGGAAATTCTCGTCGACATGTCGTCCTACCCGACGCAGCAAATCGCGCAAAACAGCCACGATTATCGTCCGCTCGGTTTGGGCTACGCCAATCTCGGCACGCTCCTGATGGTCAACGGCCTACCGTACGATTCCGAAGAAGGCCGCGCGATGTCGGGCGCGATCACGGCGATCATGCACGCCGCCGCATACAGCGGTTCGGCTGAAGTCGCTGCCGTCAAAGGCCCATTTCCCGGATATAAGAAAAACGAAAAACCGATGTTGCGCGTGATGAATAAACACCGCGACGCCGCTTATAAAATCAGTCCCGATTTCTGTCCCGACGATCTGATCAAAGCGGCCCGGGAAGATTGGGATGCCTGCGTGGCGCTCGGCGAAAAATACGGTTACCGCAACGCGCAGGCGACGGTGCTTGCGCCGACCGGCACGATCGGGCTTCTCATGGATTGCGATACCACAGGCGTCGAGCCTGAATTTTCACTCGTGAAATGGAAAAAATTAGCCGGCGGCGGCTATTTCAAGATCGTCAACAACTCGATCCCGCAATCGCTGCGTAAATTAGGCTATTCCTCTGACGAAATCGACGGCATCATCAAATATATCCTCGGCCATGGCACGTTCAACGGCGCGCCATACGTGAACCCGGATCAACTCAAGCAATTGGGTTTCACGGAAAAAGAAATTGGCGAAGCGGAGGAATACGTCAACAAAAACAAATCGCTCGATGAATGGACGCCGCACGTCAATATCAAAACGCTCAAAGCCCGCGGGCTTTCAGGCGAGCAAATTTCCCGCGCGGTGATTTATATCGGCGGAGCGCAGACGGTCGAAGGCACGCATTTGCTCAAAGAAGAACATCTCGCGGTATTCGATTGCGCCAATAAATGCGGTATCGGCAAACGTTTCATCGATCCGATGGGACACGTGAAAATGATGTCCGCCGTGCAGCCGTTCCTCTCCGGCGCGATTTCCAAAACGGTAAACATTCCCACCGAAGCCACCGTCAAAGACATCGAAAAAATTTATTTTGAAGCGTGGAAACTCGGCCTCAAAGCGATTGCTTTGTATCGCGACGGATCGAAATTCTCGCAGCCTTTGACGAGCAAAGCTATTTCCTCGGAAACAACTACGGACGGCTCGTCGATCACGCAGGAACAGCTTGATAAAGCGGTCGCCGATGCGATCGCGAAAGCGAGCAAGGAACTGCGCCGCGGCCAGAAAAAACCGATTCCGCACAAACGCCACGGCTTCACGCAGGAAGTGTCGCTCGGCGGCCATAAAATTTATTTCCGCACGGGCGAATACGAAGACGGCCAGCTTGGCGAAATCTTCATCGATATGTTCAAAGAAGGCGCCGCTTACCGCAGCTTGTTAAACTGTTTTGCCGTCGCGGTGTCGATGGGATTACAATACGGCGTGCCGCTGGAGAAATTCGTCGAGAAATTCACCTTCACGCGCTTCGAGCCGAGCGGATTCACCGATCACCCGAATATCAAGAATGCGACGTCGATCCTGGATTTCATTTTCCGCGTGCTCGGCATGGAGTATTTAGGACGGATGGATTTCGTGCACGTGCCGCCGACATTAGACAATGAAGCGCCTGCGCAGAAACAGGAAGTCAAACCCATCGCCTCGGCTGCGACGGAAACGCCAACGGCTTCGAAAGAAATTGGCGCTAACCAGATGGAGAAACAACTCAGCGAAATGATGGGCGACGCCCCGGCGTGCGACGTGTGCGGCCACATGACCGTCCGCAACGGCGCCTGCTACAAGTGCCTCAACTGCGGCAACAGTATGGGCTGCTCGTAAATTCTATCCAAATTAGATGCTATTTTTGATGTAAAGCACAGAAGATTCTTAGGATCTTCTGTGCTTTTTTAACTTTAAGAAGTTATTATGCGCTCTCCGCTAGAATTTATTAATGAAATAAAAAAAATTTGGCCGCAACGTAGTACCTTAAAAGGTTTAATATGGTTTTGGATCAGCCTAATTTTATTCTTGAGTGTATTATTTACACCTATTTTTTTTATTTTAAAAGAATCAGAATTAGTATCTAGTAAAGATTTTCGAAGTTATGTTCTTATTTATATTTTTTGTACAGCAATTTGCCATCTCTTATTATTTTGCTTTTGGCTTTATTGGAGATTGCTTCCATCATCACATTCCATGAAAACTACAATATATTTTTCACCTCATTCGGATGAAGAATGCACTGATTTAATTCATAAACTATATGAAAATTTTTGTAATGATCTCAAAAAAAGGGGATTATCTAATCGAATCGTCCCATATATTCTGCCTCAAAATCAGACGATATTGAATCCTCGAGACGCAGTGGAGAAATTGGCTACTACAGGTGCTAGACTTGCAATTCATGGTGAAATCGAGAAAGGCATGATCAATGGAGAGGAGGCTTCCGGTTTTAAGAAAATTTCGTTTACTGTAAAACACCGCGCAATTAATGAAGATGAAGCCAAAATTCTCGATAATGATTTTAGATCAGCATTTGAAGACAGGCGATTTTTTATATCAGAAAAAAATAGCTTTATTGAAAAATCAGTAGTAATCGACAATCTTTCTGAAGTATCATGTTTCTTTATTGCGATCGCCATGTACTTAGATAATGACCTAAACGGCTCAGAGGAGCTGTTTGAACATTTATTTCATACGATTAAAGTTAAAACAAAGACTGATTCAAGGTTAAGCAGTTTTCAAAGTTCAATAAATAGATTCTTAAGTTTAGTTTATTCAGAAAGACTATATTTTCTATATAGCAAAAGCTTGATGAATAATATTACAAATCCACGACTTAATGATGAAGCGCGGAAATGTCTAATGCTCTTAAAAAAAATGGAACAATTGGATACATTACCACTTATCTATTACCTTCAATATTCGATTATAAATTTTCATTTTGGAAATATTATTGAAGCGGAACGAATCATTAACGATGCAAAAAAAACTTTTAAGAACGATATGATTCCGTTTTTCTCATCTGCTTTTTTGAATTTGTGGAAAGGAGACTATGCTGCCGCAGTGAAAGATTACATTAAATTGTGTCGCTGGGAATATGAAAATAACGTTATTTATAGTGTCATTTCTTTTTTGTTAGGAATTGTAGAACTCCATCCGGAAAAGCATCAGATCAAATTTGCCGTGGCTTTTTTGAATGATCGTTTTCTCGATAAAAACCAAGCGATTATTGATTATCAAGCCTTTATAGATGCTACAGAGAATGCCAAAGACTATCAAATTCTAAGGAATTACGCAATTTCCCAGTTAAATTTTCTGATTAAGAATAAATAGCTATACATTTTAAAACATGATTTTTACAGATAAAAATCAGCGTTCAATCAGTATCATCCGTTTCATCCTTGTTCTATGTTTTTATTTGTATTTTATCGGCTTCTTTTTATACATTGTTCATAAATATGAAAAGGATAGTGCATGACGAAAACGCTGACCAAACTCATTGAAGAAGCTTCTAAGTTGCCGGAAGATATGCAAGAAGCGATGGCGGCTCAATGGCTCGAGGAACTCAAAGAAGAAGTTGAATGGGATGAGCGATTTGCCAAGAGCCAGGATCAATTGGCTGCAATGGCCGCCAAAGCCAAATCCGAAGTCAAAGAAGGAAAATACCGCGACGCAGGATTTGACGAATTATGAAATCACGCGTAACGGAGAGTTTCGTTGATCTTTATCGTAAGCTTCCTAAAGAAATTCGTGAATTAGCTAAGAAGAATTATCTGATCTGGCAATCCAATCCTCACCACCCCAGTCTTCAATTAAAAAAATCCAGATTCAGGAAAATATATATTCCGTTCGAATCGGAAAAGGATGGCGGGCTTTGGGATATGCCGATGGCGAACGCATGACGTGGTTCTGGATCGGTTCGCATGCAGATTATGATCGTCTTCTTAAGTAATTCAATAGAACACAGATATCGCTGATCAGACGGATTTTCACGGATTTAAAATCAGCTTGAGCAAATTCTAATTATTACTTTCCTTATTAGGATAAATTTTTTACATTCGTCCGTCCGAAATGTTTAACAAAAAACCGGAGATTCACGTGGCGAACGGGCTTTTTATAAGTTTCGAAGGCATTGATGCCTGCGGTAAATCGACGCAGGTGGAGAAGCTTGCCGAAAGGCTGCGCGCGGATACGTTTAATGTACTGACGCTGCGCGATCCGGGCGGCACGCCGATCTCTGAAGAAATCCGCAAAATTCTTCTGTCGAATCAACACGCTGAAATGGGCGCGATGACGGAACTGCTCTTATATGAAGCGGCTCGAGCGCAAATTGTCTACGAAAGAATTATTCCCGGCATGCGGGAACGCGACGTCGTTTTGATCGATCGGTTTTTCGATTCCACTACGGCGTATCAGGGTTACGGCCGCGGCATCGATCTCGAAAACGTCAAACGAGCCAATCTGCTGGCGACCGGCGGGCTCACGCCGCAATTGACGTTTTTTATCGATATCACGTGGGAAGAGTCGCGCCGCCGTAAGAGCAACGGCCACATGGACCGTCTGGAAAGTGAAGATCAGGATTTCTTTAACCGCATCCGAAACGGGTATCTGCAATTGGCCCAGACTCACGCCAAACGTTTTCGTATCATCGACGGCAGCCAATCGCCCGAAGCCGTGCACGAAGCGATTTATAAAGAAACGAAAAAAATTACCAGCGGATGGATTTTGAGCCGTTTGAAATAAACGTTTCGCACACCATTGCCTCGCATGAATCCAACTTCCTCTCAATTTTTTTTCAAACATAAAGGTGAGTTTTCTTTTTTTGCGGTATTGTCCGGGCTGATCGGCACGTCTGTCGTCGTCAGGCTTTTTCCGGAATGGGCGCCGCTGTGGATGGGCGTGTTACAAACGGGTTTTGAAGCGGGGACGGTGGGAGGCGCCGCCGACTGGCTGGCCGTGAAAATGATTTTCGATGAAATCAAAATCGGCCGGTGGCGCATCGTGCCGGCATCGGGTATCATTCCGCGGAAACAAAAAGCCATCGCTCAAGGCGCCGGTAAATTGGTCGCTAATGAATGGTTGTCGCGCGAAAGCATCGGCAAAATGTTGTCCCAGATCGACGTGAGCGATGCGATGGCGGAAATGCTCGCGTCGATGCACCGCAAAGGCGAAACGACGGCGTTGGTCCGATGGCTGATGAATAAATTTTTTGAATTTCTCGAACAGCCGGCCATGCAGGAAAAATTATCCGCACTGGCGAAAGAAAAATTAGCCGACATTCGTATCAGCCGGTGGATTGGCCAACATCTGAATAACGGGCGCGTTCGTGAACTCATGAATCGTTTAATCCCGTTTCTGGCTGACAAATTCATCGCAGCGCTATCTACGAAAGAAGCGTACGACCTGATTTATGAAAAAATGGCGGAGGAACGCGGCGGGTTTTTCAAACAATTATTCTTCGATCCGGCGGACGCTACCGATAAAACGATCATAAAACTTACGCGATTCCTGGAAGACATTCAGTACGACGAATTCCATCCATTACGCGAACGGCTGAACGAACTTACATTGGACTGGGCTCAAAAACTTATGGACGATCGTTCAACCGCCGCGGTCGACGTCAATGAATTGGGGCGCGGGCTGATTCAGAACGTCGATACGGAGGCATGGATTCAACGAATGATCCAAAATATCCGAAATAATTTTGACGATCAAATCCGTTCCGATGAAAGCGTTTTGAATAAAATGATCCGCGAGGGCATCGAGCGGCTTATCGGGCGATTGAAATCGGATGCAGAATTGAAATCGGAAATTAATCGAAAAATTCTGAACCTGGTCGGCGAACTTCTGGCGCGTCATCATCACCGCATCGGGGAAATGGTTGAGGAAAATATTCTTCGCCTTTCGCCGGAGGCCATCAAGGAGCAATTCAAATCCCGCACGTACGACGATATGCAATGGATTCGCGTCAACGGCGCGGTTGCCGGTTTTGCCATCGGGATTGTGATCGGACTGATTCGTGCGTTATTCTGATCGCCGTTGAGTAATTCAACGCAACCGCTATTTAATCAAAAGATTATGATAATATATTTTGACATTCGCCGAATTTGTTCTTACTATATCCGAGACAACGCACTGAAACATATTGACTCAATCCAGAGAAAAGTTCGCAGTAATTTTTATCTTGCCTTTCAGATGTTTTCAATGTTTTTACTTCATTTTTTGAATCACACAAGGAGTTTGTAATGATCTGGAACGTTCTGACCGAACATTGGTGGCTGCCTATTTTGATTGCATGTATCAGTGGCCATTTTACAACGGTATGCGTCAGTTTATACCTTCATCGCGATCAGACTCACGGCGGGTTGACGATCAAAGCGCCGGTGAGCCACCTGATGCGGTTTTGGCTGTGGCTTTCCACCGGGTTGAATACCCGCGAGTGGGTAGCCTGCCATCGCAAGCATCATGCGTTTACCGATCAACCGGACGATCCGCACAGTCCCGTCAATCACGGCGTGTTAGGCGTTTTGTTTGCAGGCGTGTACTATTACCGCAAAGCGACAAAAAACATGGCCGTTATGGAAAAGTACGGCAAAGGCGTTGTCAATGATTGGTTGGAAAAATATATTTTCACGAAACTGCAATTTGTCGGCGTATTGACGCTGCTGGCGATCGATATTGTTTTATTTAATGTCGGATACGGATTGCTGGTGTGGGCGATTCAGATGGTGTGGATTCCGTTCTGGGCCGCCGGCGTGATCAATGGCATCGGGCATTACCTGGGTTATCGCAATTACAAAGTCGAAGACGAGAGCCGTAATATCGTGCCGATCGGTATTTTGCTTGGAGGCGAAGAATTGCACAACAATCATCATAAATATCCGGCGTCGAGCAAATTTTCATCGAAATGGTTTGAATTTGATATCGGCTGGATGTATATCCGGATTCTGATGTTTTTCCGGTTAGCGCATGTGAAGATTTCCGATATGTCGAAATAAAATTTTAAGAGGCTGTTCGTATGAGCAGCCTTTTTTTCTTTAATTTTTTTCATTTCCGTCTGCTTGACTTTCGCCCGATCAGTCCTTACCTTCAAAAAGATTTAATCTTCTCCGCAACCTGATCTAAATTCATGAATCCGCCATCGGATGTTCTAATCGAAGTTGCAAATCTTCGAAAAATTTTTCCTGTCAAAAAAAAATTTTTTTCACGATCAACCGCCGCCGTTCATGCGGTAGGCGGCGTGTCGTTTTCGATCAGGCATGGGGAAACGTTGGGTTTGGTCGGCGAATCCGGCTGCGGTAAAAGTACAACCGGACGCTGCGTGATCAGGGTGATCGAGCCAACAGGCGGTACGGTGAGGCTGGAAGGGCGTGACGTGACGGCCTTGTCCGGCAAGGATTTGCGGGCCGTACGGCGTAAGATGCAAATGGTTTTTCAGGATCCATTCAGTTCGCTCAATCCGCGCCAAACCGTCGACGCGATGTTACGGGAGATTTTTTATGTTCATGGAATCGCTGAAGGTGCGCAGGCGGATCGCAAAATCGGCGAATTAATGGAAATGGTTGGACTGCCTGCCGGTAAAGCGGGCAATTTTCCGCATGAATTTTCCGGCGGCCAGCGCCAGCGGATTGGCATTGCACGGGCTTTGTCCGTGAATCCGTCGTTTATTGTTTGCGATGAACCGGTTTCGGCATTAGACGTTTCGATTCAGGCGCAAATCGTCAACCTTTTAACTGAACTCAAACAAAAACTTTCGTTGACGATGCTGTTCATAGCGCATGATCTTGCGGTCGTCCGGCACATTTCGGACCGGATCGCGGTGATGTATCTCGGTAAAATTGTCGAACTGGCAGACGCCCGATCGATTTATAAAAATCCGCTGCATCCGTACACGCAGGCGCTGTTGTCGGCAGTACCGATTCCGGATCCGGAAATCAAAAAGCAGCGCATTGAATTGAAAGGGGACGTGCCAAGTCCGGCCAATATTCCAAAAGGGTGTTCATTTCATACACGATGTCCGCATGCCGAAAATATTTGCAAAGAAATAGAGCCGGAATTAAAAGAAATTCGCGGACATTTTGTAAGCTGCCATTTAATTGATCGTCAATCAATGTCGGTTTGAATTGTAATAAAAGCGAGGTGCCTATGGAAGGGCTTGCCATTCATTTCGATAACGAAGAAATCGATGACGTGGTCATCATGCGCATTCATGACGAACGCGTCGACAGCCGGATTTCATCGCATTACAAACAGGAATTTTTAGCGCTCCGCAATGAGGGAATTTGCAAGGTTATCGTCGATCTTTCCGAGGTAAACTTTGTCGACAGTTCCGGGTTGGGCGCGTTACTTTTTGGGCGCCGTATTTTCAGCGAAGACGGGGGCGATCTGCGGATCGTCGGCGCGTTCGAAAAAGTATTGAGCATGTTCAAAATTGCCAAACTCGACCGCGTGTTCGAATTTTTTGAAAACCGGGAAACGGCGCTTGAAAGTTTCCGCGAAGATGAAGAAGAAGAAGGCCTGGAAACATGACGGACGCATGTGACAGCGGCTCAGGAGATTTTTAAAATAGAGCGTTCAAAGATTTTGAATGAATATCCTATGCTTCACTAACTTCCTTTATTGACATTATTCAATTAATTCTGTAACATTGCCCGTTCTTTTATTGCAAGAAATTTCGGCTGATCCGATCACAATTAATCCTATCAGGCAGGTAGAGCATGGAAGAGATTTTGAAACGATTGCGCAACGACACGCCCGGTGTGAGCGCTGTGGCTTTAGTCAGTAACGACGGCTTGATCATTTCATCGTTATTGCCCGACTCAATCGAGGCGGAAAGAGTGGCCGCGATTTCAGCCGCTTTGCTGAATCAGGGCGAAACCAGTTCCGAAGACGCCATGATCGGCCAAATGTCTCAAATCACTATCCGCGCGAAAGAAGGATTTATTGTGATTACCCGGGCGGGACGCGACACGCTCTTGACCGTATTTACAACGACCAATGCCAAACTCGGTTTGGTTTTATTCGATATCAATACCGCGTTAAAAGAATTAAAATCCCACGTCAATTAAACTGCAAAGCAAAATTTCATGCTTTCACATAAAACTTATTTCGACAAACTCATCAAAGACATCGAATCTGTCGATGCAAAATCCGTAGTCGCGCTCGTTTCGGAAGAAGGATTTGTGCTCAGTTCCAACTCGCCTGACGAACAAGCGGATGCGCAACTGGCGGCGATGGCGTCGGTTTTTATGGATTACGGCAAAAAAATTTTTGCAATCCCCGGCGTCACGTCCGATCAGATGAATGAAGCGGTTCGTACCAATGTTTCGGTCGGCGACCGGCGGTACGTGCTGGTGACGCAATTGGCGCCTCATACGTTTATCATTGTCGCCGGCGAAGACAAAAACCGCATCAGCGTGATGATGAAGAAGACGCTGGAGTATGTGGACGCAACGGCGGCCATGATGCAGAAAAAAGAAATTGTTTTTTAATTGATCAGGCGGAAATCGGTTCCGCTTTTTTTATGTACTTTTAACAACAGACGGAAATGGTTTATTACAACAACATCCTGGAAGTGATCGGCCGCACGCCGATGGTTCGGCTCAATCGCGTTGGCGCGCATTTGGAGTGCAATCTTTTTGCAAAATGTGAATTTCTCAATCCTGGGGGATCGCTCAAAGACCGTATCGGCAAATCGATGGTGGAAGCGGCAGAAAAGGAAGGACGCATCAAACCCGGCGACACGTTGATCGAGCCGACGAGCGGCAATACAGGCATCGGCATTGCGCTCGCGGGGGCGGTACGCGGTTATCGCGTGATCATCACGATGCCTGAAAAGATGAGCCGTGAAAAGCAAGTGGTACTCGAAGCGCTCGGCGCGGAAATTATCCGTACGCCGACAGAAGCGTCATTCGATTCGCCCGAAAGCCACATCAGCGTTGCGCGCCGGCTTCAGTCGGAATTGCCTAACGCGCACATCCTCGATCAATATTCAAATCCCAATAATCCGCTCGTTCATTACGAAACAACGGCCAAAGAAATTCTCGAAGCCATGGACGGCAAAGTTGATATGGTGGTGATGGGAGCAGGCACCGGCGGTTCGATCACCGGCGTTGCCAAACGCATCAAAGAAGTCGCGCCGAATTGCCGCATCGTCGGAGCCGATCCGGTTGGGTCGATTTTAGGCGGCGGGACGCAAGTGGGAACGTACAAAGTCGAAGGTATTGGTTACGATTTTATTCCGGATGTGCTCGATCGCGACCTCATCGACGAATGGGTGAAAACGGAAGATCAGCAATCGTTCCTGTTGTCGCGGCGATTGATTCGTGAAGAAGGATTATTGGTCGGCGGTTCCAGCGGATCGGCTATGTACGCTGCTTTACAAAAAGCGCCTTCATTGAAAAAAGGACAAAATTGCGTGGTCGTGCTGCCGGACGGCGTGCGCAATTATATGACGAAATTTGTCGACGATAAATGGATGCGCGATAACGGATTTTTTGAAACGCAACCGATCAAAGGCAAAGTGAAAGATATTTTGGACAAATCGCCGAGACCTCAGCTTGTGTGCGCTGACGATATGCAATCCATCCAGATGATCGTTTCCAAAATGCGGGAAAAAGGTATTTCTCAATTACCGGTAACTTCCGGCGGCGTGTTAGTCGGAATCGTTTCGGAAGCTGATTTGATGGAATTTCTCGCGTCGGGCGCCGGTGCGCCGCATTCATTAGTTTCGAAATGTATGAACCGTCAGGTGCCGGTCGTCGGCTTTAATACGCCGATTACAACGTTGCAGGAAATGCTGAGCAAAAGTCAGGCTGTCGTCGTTGTCGACGAACATCGTAAACCGGTGAGCATCATGACGCGAATCGATCTTCTCGATTATTTAGCGGCGATGGGAAAGTAATTATTTCAATTAAGTATTGACGATCGATCCGAAATGGACGAATCGTCAATCGGCAATAAATAAAAAGGAAAAATTATGGGTTTTCAGACGGATGCGATTCATGCGGGGCAGATTCCTGATCCGACTACCGGCGCGGTGATGACGCCGGTTTATTTCACGTCGACGTACGCACAGGAGGAATTGGGCAAATCCAAAGGTTTCGATTACGGCCGTACGATCAATCCGACGCGCATCGCGCTTGAAAAAAATATTGCCGCGCTCGAGAAAGGAAAACACGGAATTGCTTTTGCCAGCGGCATGGCGGCGATTACCAATATTGCCGCGCTGCTCAACGGCGGCGATCACGTGATCATTTCGAACAATGTCTACGGCGGTACGTTTCGTTTTTTCGATAAAATCATGAAGCGTTTTAACCTGGAAGCGTCGTGGATCGATACGTCGGACGCAAGCCAGATCGAAAAAGCCGTTCGTCCGAACACGAAAATGATTTACGTCGAAACGCCGACGAATCCGATGTTGTCGATCACCGATCTGCAGGCCGTTGTGAATATTGCTAAAAAAAATACATTGATTTCCGTCGTCGACAATACGTTCATGAGCCCGTATTTTCAAACGCCGTTGACGTTCGGAACCGATATTGTCATACACAGTACGACAAAATATATCAACGGCCACAGCGACGTGATCGGCGGGATCGTCGTTACGAGTGACGACGGCATTCACGAGAAACTCAGATTTTTACAGAACGCGATTGGCGCGGTTCCTTCGCCAATGGATTGTTTTCTCGTGTTGCGCGCAACGAAAACGCTCGGGCTGCGCATGCGCCAGCATAATGACAACGCGATGCACATGGCCAAATTTCTGTCGGAACATCCGAAAGTGAAAAAAATTTATTATCCCGGTTTGCCGTCGCATCCTCAGCACGCGCTTGCCAAAAAACAAATGTCGGGTTTCGGCGGAATGATTTCCATCGAATTAGGTTCGATTGAAAATGGAAAAAATCTTTTACGTAACGTTAAAATTTTTGCATTAGCCGAAAGCCTCGGAGGTGTTGAAAGTTTGATTTGTCATCCGGCGAGCATGACGCATGCGTCGGTGCCGCAGGAAGACCGGATGAAATTGGGTTTGACGGATGGACTTGTCCGGCTTTCGGTCGGATGCGAAGACAGCGAAGATTTGATTGCCGATATCCGTCAGGCATTGGAGCACGTTTAAATTAGGAAAGTCATGATTCAAATCAATTACGATAAATGCGATCTGTGCGGAGCCTGCGTGGGCGTATGCCCGTTCGATGCGCTCGAACTTTCCGAAGTCCGTCTGAGTGTCATTAACCAAAATTGTACCGAGTGTAATTTCTGCGTAGAAATATGCCCCTTCGAAGTGCTGAATAACGACGGGGTCCCTCTTCCTAAATTATCCGAACGGCGCAAAGCGCAAACCGTAGCGTGATTCATGGATTTTTTTTCGGTTTCCGGCGATTGGGTGCATTTTTTTTATGCATTGCTGGGTTTGACGGGGATCGTCGTAACCGGCGAAAGCATCCGTAAATATTTCGGCTGGCCCGGCGAAACGACCCGGCAGATTATTCACGTGGCGACGGGTATCCTCGTTTTTTTCTCACCGGTATTTCTTGATTCAAAAATTCCTGCCATTGTCCTGGGAAGTTTTTTTACCGTGTTTAATTTTCTAGCTATCCGCTTTGAATGGCTGAGCGGGATGCACGCTACCGAGCGGAAAACGTACGGCACCGTTTATTATCCGTTATCGTTTACAATTCTCGCGATCGTATTTTGGGATCAGGATAAGCCGGCGTTTATGATCGCGATGGCCGTACTCGCTCTGGGCGATGCGGTCGCGGCAATCGTCGGCGAGCGCGTTCGTCATCCGCACAGTTTTGTATGGTACCGCGATCGCAAATCCGTCGAAGGTACCGCGGCTATGTTTTTCACTTCGTTGCTTGTGATTCTGGCGGCTTTTTACTATCTTCACGCCGTCGGTTTTTATCGCGGAACGTTCTTTGAAATGATGTTAATTGCTTTATGCGCGGCTGTTCTAGCCACGGTTGTCGAAGCGATGTCATCGCAGGGTTCGGATAACTTAAACATTCCGATCGTCACAGCCATGACGGTCAGTTTTATGACGCACGCCGAACCGGCGATTCAATGGCAGTTTACTGCAAGTATGCTGATCGCGGCTATGGTGGCGATCCTATCTTATCGCCTCCGGTTTTTGACGGCGGGCGGATCGACAGGAGCGTTTTTATTGGGAACTGTTATTTTCGGCGTCGGTGGCTGGAAGTGGGCGTGGCCGATTCTTTTGTTTTTTGTTACCTCAAGCGTATTGTCCAAAATCGGCAAACAACGTAAAGAACATTTCGAGCAAATTTTTGAAAAAGGCCACACCCGTGATTTGGGCCAAGTGGCGGCCAACGGCGGAATGGCGGGATTGGCAGCCGTCATGAGTTATTATAATCCCGAAGCGCGATGGTACGTGATCTATCTCGGCGTCGTCGCCGCGGTCACGAGCGATACGTGGGGAACGGAAGTCGGAACTTTTTTTAATGGTTCGACGCGCAGTATTCTGAATTTCAAAAAAGTCGAGCCCGGAACTTCCGGCGGCATTTCGTGGCAAGGCATGATCGGAAGTTTATTGGGTGCGGGTGTGATTGCAGCAAGCGGATGGATGTTTTACAATAATTTTATAAATTCTCAAACTTTGATTTTTTGGTGGATTGTGATGGCCGGTTTGTGCGGGAGTTTGATTGACAGTTGGCTCGGAGCAACTTTTCAAGCGCAATACCGGTGCCGCGTGTGCAACAAAATTACTGAGAAAAATATTCACTGCACTGAAACGGCACGCCTCATGCGCGGATTTGAATTTTTAACCAACGATCGCGTCAATATTTTATGCAGTTTTGCGGGCGGGTTGGCGGCTTTTTTGATGATAAACTAATGGAAAGAACCAAAGCATGTTTATAGGCCGGGTTGTAGGAACAGTTTGGGCGACGAAAAAAGTTGACAACGTCAAATCGCTTCGATTTCTGATGATCCATCCCGTGAATATCGACAAAGCGCCGAACACCAACGTCATCGTCGCGGCGGACACGCTTGGCGCCGGCATCGGCGAACTCGTTATTTGTTCCTACGGCCACGCAGCGCGGCGCGCTTTGAGCGAGCATCCCAACGAACTATCCATCGAGGCGGCGGTCATCGGCATTGTCGATGAAATCGAAGTGGACGAAAAACTGCTCCACGGTCTTGAAACCGAAAAACTGCGCAAGGAATTTCCCGCACCTCCAAAATAAGCGTATATTCATGGCAGCCTCCTTCCGCTTTTGCCGGTTATTCGCCGGTCTTCTAGGTTTGTATATTTTAACCCATGCCCTCCCTTTGCAAGCGCAAACAGCGGCACAAGCGCGCCTGCGTTTTAACAAAACGTATATCGATTCGACTGGCTCCAAACTCGATTCATTGCCGGTGTATGAAGACAGCGTGTTTGTCAAAAACAAACGTTATTATTATTACAAAGTAACCGAAAAAGGAAAAGTCGATGGAGGACTCGACGCCTTTGATGATCTGACGCTGAATCTTGCATTAAAAATCGGAGAAGAAGAGGAACGCGAACTCGGCACGGCCAAAAAAATCGGATCGTGGTTGGCCAATTTTATTGTCCGCGTGGCCAGTTTGAGTTTTTATGATCTGGCATGGGGAGCCAACAGACTTTTTTTTGATAAGTATACGCTCAACAGCGACATGCGTCGCATCCGTTCGCTTTACGAAAACAAAGGTTATTTCGAATCGCGCATAGTCCGTTATCGGGCCGAATTTTCGGACGACCGTGAATACATGACGATTCACATTTATATCCAGGAAGGTAAGCCGACCACTTTGGCGGAAACGCCGAAGATCAAAATTGTATCGACGCAACCTCTCGTTGACTTCAAAGACAAGCTGAACGAAGAAGAAATCGTTCCGCAACTGCTGACGCAAAAAGGTGATCCGATCGGGCGCGATAATATAGAACTATCGAAAGCGACGATTCAGAAAATTTTCGCACAGAACGGCTATCCTTCCGCCGACGTGAGCGAAACGATCGATACCGTGTCGCATGGCCGTTACAAAGCCAGTATTGAATACATGGTGGTTCCGGGACGTTATACGGTATTCGGCAAAACAACAATCTCCGGTAATTATTATAAAAATGGTAATAGTCAAACCGCCGATACAACCAAAAATATAGTCGAAGATAAAGTCATACTGCGAAAAGTGCGGTACAAAGCAAACCGTCCTTTTAATCCCGATCAATTGGCGCTCAGTATCGGCCAGATCAATGGACTAGGAGTTTTTCGATCGGTGAAACCGCTGACGCATTTGAAAAAAGGAAAATTGGATTCGACCTGGGTTTTGGACAAATTCGAAATCGATTCGGTGAAAGAAAAATCCGGAAATCGGCTGCTGCATAAAGTTCCGCTGCGTTCCTACGGCGTGAGCGTGGATACGATGGCGGTGAATATCAGCGTGGCCGAACGGAAGGAACGCAGCATCAAACCGGGCGTCGGGTTTACAACCGATTTTATTGACCGTCCGGAATCGGAAAAAAAGAAAGGACTAAGTACGCTGCCGTTCATGACGTTTCAGATTTCATGGCAAAGTAAAAATTTTTATGGCGGCGCGCGGAAACTTCAGATTTCAGGAATTATCAGCAAAGGTTTCCAGACTAACGGAATATTTTTCGCCAATTATATGCAGACTAAAATTACCTTTCGCCAGCCGGCGTTTAAATTGCCGCTGACGCGCGACGCGGACAACGATCTGATTACGACGTTTTCGTTTGAGCGTAATAACACCGCCGCGTTCGACGTCAAAAAATTCGATGCGTCTCCGACATTTGTGCGGCAATTTACACGTGAATTCAGCGCCAATCTGACGCCGTTTTCGTTTACGCGGGTTTTGGAAAAAGATTATGCCGGCGATTCGACGCGAACATTTTTTACGACCAATCAAAAGTTCGGAATTACGTATAACAGCAGCAACGATTTTTTCTTTCCAACGACGGGTTTTTTAATTTATGCCAATACGGATTTTGCCGGCTTCACGCTGCCGTCCGATTTGAAATACATCAAACTGAATTGGGACAACCGGCGGTATTTCGGTTTGAGCGAACGCTTGAGCGTGGCGGTGCGCGCGCGCGCCGGATCGGCCATTCCTTACCGCACCAACGGACAAGAAACGACGATCCCGGTCAGCGAGCAGTTTTACGCAGGCGGCCCGAATAGCGTTCGTGGATGGGGCATCAAAGAACTGGGCATCATCGAAGAAGATACAACCAATATTAACGGAGAAGTTTCAAGCGCTCTTAAATTCATCGGCGGCAACAGTATCATCGAAGGCGGAATAGAATTTCGGTATAATTTATATGTGTCGCGCGATCCGAGCGAAGCGATTACCGGCATGGACCTCGCCACGTTTCTCGACGTCGGTAACGTCTGGACGGAGTACAATTTCAAAAATAAACCGCGGGGATTGCCAAGAAAAATTGCCGCATCGGTCGGCGCGGGAATGCGCATCCGTACGCTCGTGGGGCCTTTCCGGATCGACGTCGGATACAAGCTCGCCGATCCGGCGAAAATGAAAGTCAAAGATGAATCGGGAGTTGTCAGAAGAATTTCCAAAGCCGGCGCGAAACAAATTTCACGCATCGGCATTCAGGTCACCTTGGGACAGGCGTTTTAAAATTCATGGAAATTCCAGGCGAAAAATCGCTTCAATTTAAATATATTATGCCGGCTGTCGCTTGGGCGATGGTGATTTTTATTGCGTCGTCCATTCAGGGTACCTCGTTACCCGATCTCGGAAAATGGTCGGCGGATAAATTGATTCACAGCGGCGTATTCGGAATTCTTGCGGTATTTTCATTTATCGCCTTCAGACATTACGGCGCTGTTAAATCGAAATCGCTACGGTGGGGTTGGACGATGAGCTTTATTTTTTGTATAATGTATGCCGCTTCGGATGAAATTCATCAAATGTACGTGCCAAACCGCGCTTCGGAAATGCTGGATTTTCTGGCCGATTCCATTGGAATCGTTGTAGTGCACGTCTATACGTTAGTATTCAGATTAAAAGCATAGGGTTTAATTATGTCTATTCTCGATAAATTAAAACAACGTCTGGTTAAGACCCGTGAAAATATTTTCGGTAGGATTGCCGGTATTCTGCAAAGCGGCGCAAAAATCGATGAGACGACTTTAGAAAAAATCGAAGAAATTCTGATCACGGCCGACCTCGGCGTGTCGACGACTCAAAAAATCGTACAATCGCTTCAGCAGCGCTTCAAAAAAGAAAAGCCGGAAAAGCCGGAACTACTTTTTCACATGCTTGAAGAAGAAATGGAAAAACTGATCGTTCCGATCGAAGGCGTGCATGTCGAAAAAAAAATGGACGGTGTGACACCTTTTGTCATACTGATCGTCGGCGTCAATGGAACGGGCAAAACGACGACCATCGGTAAACTCGCGCACCGCTACACGCAACAAGGGAAAAAAATATTGCTGGCTGCCGGCGACACGTTTCGCGCTGCGGCGGGCGGACAATTGGAAATTTGGGCGCAACGTTCATCCGTCGAAATTGTTCGGCAAAAAGAAGGCGCCGATCCGGCCGCGCTGGTCTTCGATGCGCTCGCTTCAGCCAAAGCCAAACAATCCGACGTCGTCTTGATCGATACCGCCGGCCGTCTGCATACCAAAGTTAATCTAATGGAAGAATTGAAAAAAATTTATCGGGTGATTCAAAAACAAATTCCTGAAGCGCCGCATGAAACGCTGCTAGTGCTTGACGGCACGACCGGACAAAACGCCATTCAGCAGGCGAAGCAGTTTTCGCAAGCCGTCAAGATTACGGGATTGGTATTGACGAAACTCGACGGAACGGCCAAAGGCGGCGTCGTTCTGGCGATTCAGCAGGAATTAAAAATTCCCGTGTATTACATCGGAATAGGCGAAGGCATTGATGACCTCGAAGAATTTCACGCGCACGATTTTGTTCAAGCTATCGTAGAGTAATTTATGAAAACTATCAATTTGGCGCTCGGCATTCACAATCATCAGCCGGTAGGCAATTTTGATTTTGTCTTCGAAGAAGCGTACGCGAAAGCGTACAAACCTTTTTTGGAAATTCTGAAACTATTTCCGTCGGTCAAAATCGGTATGCATTACACCGGCATCATTTTCGATTGGATCGACCGTACGTATCCGGAATTGATCGACGAGTTGCGGCTGCTGGCTGATCGCGGACAGATTGAAATGATCGGTGGAGGGTTTTATGAGCCGATCATGCCGGTCATACCCGATTATGATAAACTCGGACAAATTGAAAAATTAAATCGATTCATTCACGAAAAAATCGGCGTCATTCCACGCGGGACGTGGATGGCCGAACGCGTGTGGGAGCCGCATTTGCCTCAAACATTGGCCGAAGCCGGCATGCGCTATACGATCTTGGATGACACGCACTTTCAATATGCCGGATTGCAGGAAAACGAGTTATTCGGCTATTACGTGACGGAAGAGTTGGGATTTTCAGTCAATTTGTTTCCGATCAGTAAAAAATTACGATATACGATACCGTTTCAGGATCCTGAGAAAACAATAGCCTATCTGCGTGAACATGCGACGGAAGACGGAAATGCGCTGGCTGTTTTTGCCGACGATGGCGAGAAATTCGGCATCTGGCCCGGAACTTACGAACATGTTTATACTAACCAATGGCTTGAAAAATTTTTTTCGTTGCTTGAAAAAAATTCCGACTGGATCCGCATTATTCATTTTTCGGAAGCGATTGAAACAATCAAACCGTTGGGAACCGTGTATCTTCCGACGGCCTCATACAGTGAAATGCAGCACTGGGCGTTGCCGGTAAAAAGTTATCGGGATTACGAGCAGTTTGAAAATGATTTGAAGCAAAATAAACTGATCGATCAGTATGGTATTTTTGTTCGCGGTGGTTTTTGGAGAAATTTTTTCGTCAAGTATCCGGAGGCTAACCGTATGCACAAAAAAATGCTGCGGATCAGCCGGCGTCTGCACCAACTTCAGGCACCGGCGAATCCGGACGACGAAGAAATTGCCGATATGATCCACACCGCTCAAAATCATTTATGGGCGTCGCAGTGCAATTGTCCCTACTGGCACGGCGTCTTTGGCGGAATTTATCTGAACAATATCCGTTATGCTTTATATAAGGAAATGTTGCTTGCTGAAAAATTTCTTGATGTGATCGATCACGGATCCTCGATAGCGTGGCATACGGTCGAGCAAACGGATTTTGACGCGGATGGTAGTCAGGAAATTCTGATTGAAACGCCGAAGCTGAATGTTTTCTTTGACTCAGAACGCGGCGGAACCTTGTTTGAATTAGATTATAAAGAAATTCCCATGAACCTGGCGGACGTGCTGATGCGGCGCGAAGAAGGGTATCATGAAAAATTGATTGAATTTCACCGGCAGGAAGAAGCGAAGAAAACCGAAACAAAAGAAAATGATTCCGGAGAAATAGCCAGCATCCATGATTTGGTTCTTTCAAAAGAAAAAAATTTACACGAACTTTTGATCAATGATTCATACCGGCGTCATTCATTCATAGATTCGTTTTGGAATGACGACGTGACGCTCGATTGTTTTTATAAAAACGAACGGGAAAATATTGTAACCATGTATGGGCCTTGTGCGTCGGATATTTTGAAAAAAGAAAAAACGTTGTCGGTTCGATACACATCGGCCATACGTATGGGCGATCAAGATGTTAATCTGTCGAAAATTTATACAGTTGAACCGGGAACAAGCATTCTCAACGTTGCGTATGAAATCATGAATGCCAGCGGCAAAATCCTCAATACTTTTTTCGGAACCGAAATCAATTTGACCTTGCTGGCCGGCGATGCGGACGATCGGTATTATTATGCAGATGGCGTGAATGTCACGGACAAAAAATTACGTTCAAAAGGCGAATGGGAACACGTCGAACGAATGGGATTGGTTGACGGCTGGCAAAGAATCAATATTCAATTAAATTATGACCGTGAAACCCGGGTGTGGCGATATCCGGTTGAAACGATCTCATTATCCGAAGAAGGATTTGAGCGTGTGTATCAAGGCTCATGCATTATTCCGTTTTGGAATCTCAGGCTTAATTCAGGCGAACGATGGAAACTTAATATACAACTCTCTTTATCACGTGAGATTTAGGAGGTTTTGAATGAAAAGAAAATTCATATTACCCATTATGCTGATCGTGGTTGTAGTGGTTGCGTTGGCCGGTTTCACCGACACCGCGCAAAATACTTACAAAAACATTATCAAACTTCAGAAAGTGCTCGATCTGATTTCACAAACCTACGTCGAGGATGTCGATCAGGGAAAGTTGGTGGATGATGCGATTATCGGCGCTCTGAAAGGATTGGATCCGCACTCCGTTTATATTCCGCCGAAAGAAATGAAAACGGTGCGCGAAGAATTTCAGGGCAATTTCGAAGGTATCGGTATTCAATTTGAAATCGTCAACGGCGTTCTCACAGTGGTCACGCCGGTGCCGGGCACGCCGTCAGAGCGCGTCGGATTATTGGCCGGCGATAAAATTATCAAGATCAACAATGTGGCGACCAAAGGCATTACCAATGAAGAAGTGTTTTCGAAATTGCGCGGCCCGAAAGGAACCAGCGTTCACCTTACGATCGAACGCCCGGGTATGAACGACTTGCTTGAATTTGACGTCGTGCGCGATAAAATTCCTCTCTACAGCGTCGACGCGAAATTTATGCTGGATAATAAAACGGGATACATACGTTTTAATAAATTTGCCGAAACAACGGCTGACGAAATTGAGCAGGCGCTTCAGGAACTCGAAGCCAAAGGCATGCAGCAGTTGATTCTCGATCTGCGCAATAACGGCGGTGGTTATCTGGATCAGGCATTTGCGATAACGGATAAATTTTTGCCGGGCGGCAAAAAAATCGTGTACACGCTGGGACGGATTCCCAATTCGTCTAAAGAATATTTATCCAATTCCAAACCGAATTATCGCAAAATGCCGTTGATCGTACTGATCAATCGCGGCTCGGCGTCGGCGTCTGAAATTGTGTCCGGGGCGATTCAGGATCTTGATCGCGGTATCGTGGTGGGTGAGCGCAGTTTCGGAAAGGGACTTGTGCAGCAGCAATATGAATTGAACGACGGTTCGGCGGTTCGCGTCACGACCGCCCGATACTACACGCCGAGTGGCCGGTTGATTCAACGGCCGTACGACGGCAAATCGCTGGAAGACTATTACGCCGAAGCGCGATTAGATACGCTTCACACGGACTCAACCAAGGTCTATTACACGGGCATGGGCCGTAAGGTTTTTGGCGGCGGAGGAATCGTTCCCGATTACCACGTGGACAACGATACCATTTCGGCTTATTATGTGAAATTATTGAGCCGCGGCGTTTTTCGCGAATTCACGAATGTTTATCTCGAAAGAAAAGGACCGCAACTGCGCGATCAGTTTAAATCCAATATGACTAAATTCCTTTCGTCGTTTGAACTGTCCGACAGCGAACTGCAGGAAATGGTCAAGATGGGCGACGGCAAAGGCATTCCGTTTGACGAAACTTCATTCCAAAAAGATAAAACCGACATGAAAAACATCATCAAAGCCGAAGTAGCTCGGTATATCTGGGGCAATAATGAAGCGGCGCTGGTCCGCGTGCAATCGGATAATGTCGTCAGCGAATCGATGAAGTTTTTTCCTGAGGCGAAAAAGTTTTCCGATAATCGATGAAGACTGATTGGCGGTCACTGTGTGTGCTGTGCACATAATCGGATGATCGGAAAAATAAAGAAAGCGGTAGGACGAAAGTCTTTACCGCTTTTTTCGCAAGGAGGATTAATCCGTTTTAAACGCTTTGGGCGACGTGGTCAAAAACGAAATTTTTGATTTTGTAATTTTCGTCCGAAATTTTTATACAGAAAGTTTCCATGAGATTTTTACCGCCCTGGTAGTCGATCGCATAACGGCTACCGCAACGGTAAACTTTGTGTTCTCTCGTCAGCTTTTCCAAAATGTCTTTAAGCATGGATATGTTTTTGTGGCTCTCTTTCATGTGCAGGCGTTTGGCGACAACATTCGTCGACGTCGGCTCCGAATTAAGGCCAAACTTCAGAATTTGTTGTTCAAGCTCAAAAAAAGTTGGGTTCGCTTTTGACTTGCCATGCGATTTTAATTTGGCCTGCATAACAAAAACCTTTCAATGAGTTTTAAATGGAAGGCGTTTAAAATTAATTGAATTGACTCATAGTATTACAAAGAATCGGCCAAAATTAAGTGATCAGATTAACATTGATAATTAAGGTTTTACGAAAAATCGAAAAAGCAAGTGTAAATTTAAAATTGTATCATCAGGTATGTAATGGTTCAAAATGAGACAACACAACTTAGAGAATTGATTCACATAAAAATCAAAGGTTTGCAGCAATTTGCGTTGACTATATGAATAAAAACGAATAATTTCGCGTTGAACGAAAAGCAATGAAAACTAGACAAATAGTCGATATAAAAAAAGGAGATGAAGTATGCCGTACGATGAAAGATTAGTGGCGCCTATGCGGGAGGAATTGACACGCATCGGATTTAAAGAAATGCGTACCGCTCAGGAAGTGGATAACGTTTTGGGTAAAGAGAAGGGAACGATCCTGGTGGTAGTCAATTCAGTGTGCGGATGTGCGGCAGGCATGGCGCGTCCTGGGATTGCGCTGGCTTTGCACAATAAAAATTTGCCGGATCACCTGACAACCGTTTTTGCAGGACAGGATATCGAAGCCACCGCCAAAGCGCGCAGTTATTTCGGAGATATCCCGCCGTCTTCGCCGTCGATGGCACTGTTTCAGGGTGGTAACATTGTTTGGTTTTTACCGCGGCACCAGATTGAAGGGCGCACGGCCGATCAGGTAGCTAATAATCTCGTCCAGGCTTTTGAAAAATTTTGCGCTAAAGTGACCGTTGCGTGATGAATATTTTTTTTAAAGAATATCAAGCATGAAAGCGATTATTCTTCCGGAAGTGGGCAATTACGAGCGCTTGATTTTGGGCGACGCTCCCGATCCCAAGCCATCGGCAGGTGAAGCGATTATAAAAATTCATGCAGCCGCATTGAATCATCGGGATTTGTGGATTACGAAAGGGCTGTACGCTAATATAAAAGTTCCGATTATCCTTGGATCGGATGGTTGCGGCGTGGTGATCGAAGTCGGCGCTGACAAAGATCGTCATTGGATCGGAAAGAAAGTCATGATCAATCCGAGTATGAATTGGGGCAACGATCTGAAAGCTCAAGACAAGGATTTTAAAATTCTCGGTCTTCCGGATAATGGAACTTTGGCTGAATTTGTACTCGCGCCGGCGATGAACCTTGCTGAAAAACCGAATTATTTATCCGATGAAGAAGCGGCGGCCATTCCACTGGCGGCTTTGACGGCGCACAGGGCGCTATTTACTCAAGGCAATTTGCAGAAACATCACACGGTCTTGATCAATGGCATTGGCGGTGGCGTAGCTGCATTAGCGATGCAAATGGCGCTTGCAGCGGGCGCTAAAGTGATCGTGACATCGGGCCGCGATGATAAAATACAGCGTGCTGTCGATCTGGGCGCCGATTTTGGAATTAATTATAATAATCCCGACGGATTCAAAAAATTGGGTGAACAATCACAATCATTCAATGGCATCGACTTAATCATCGATGGCGCCGGCGGCAAAGGATTTAATCAATTGATCAACGCGGTCAAACCCGGCGGACGAATCGTGATCTATGGAGCGACCGCCGGTCTGCCGGATTCCATCGATCTGCGCAAAGTTTATTGGCGGCAAATTCATATCGTAGGCTCGACCATGGGAACGAACGACGATTTCCGGAATATGATCGAATTCATTACGACCCATCGTATTAAACCGGTCGTCGATAAAGTATTTTCATTCGCTCAATTCAAAGAGGCTTTCCGGCAAATGGATTTGTCGGAACAATTCGGAAAGATTGTGCTTAAGCCTTAAAGTGCTTTTTGTCCAAGCAATTTAAATAATAATATGAGGAGGAAGTATGGAAACCCCTACGGCACCAACGCCGCCTGCGGAAATGAATGTCTTCAGCCGCATTGTCAATGTTTTTTTAAGCCCATCGGAAACATTTAATTATTTGATGACGAAACCGGATTGGATCACGCCGGTGATCGTGATGATTATTTTGTTTCTTGGCTCGGGGATTTTATTGAAAGATATTATTCAGGCTGAACAGATCAAGGCGATGCGCGTTCAGATAATGAAGAGCGATCGTGTTCCCGATAATCAAAAGGAACAAGTGATCGAGCAACAAACGCAGATGATGAAGAGTTTTTGGGCGGTCGGATATGTCATCGGGCTCGTGGCCATTTTAATCATGTATTTTATCGGAGCCGTTTTCCTTATGGTCGGAGGCAATAATGTGCTCGGCGGAAAAGCCACGTACATACAAGTTTTGTCCATTTTCGGGTACAGTTTGATGATCGATATTCTGGCGACGCTGGTGAAAGTGCCGATCATGTTTGTTAATTCAACCATGCGCGTCGATACCGGCTTGGGGCTGTTTGCTGCGGCGGATCAGACACGTTCAGCCCTGTACGCTTTTTTAAGTAAATTCGATTTATTTACGTTCTGGCAGTTGGCCGTGCTGGTCATCGGTATTTCCATGTTATTCAAATTTTCAAAAGGCAAATCGGCGGGACTCGTTTTTGGATTATGGCTCGTGTGGGTGCTTCTTGGAACAGGATTGACGGCGCTGGGACTGAATTTCGGCTAAAATAGTAAAGCGTTTTAAACCGGCTCCTTTGAAGAATCGGCTTCAAAGGAGCTTTTTGTTTTTATCACTGCAACTTTCTGGCTTCAAAATGGTCTAATCTGGCGATTATCGGACATTTTTATATTTTTTTTGAACGAAAATGAAACAAATTAAAATTCACAACGAATACAACACTGTTTTAAAAATACAAGCATACTTTCCAAGTGAGGAGAAGCAACAATGAAAAAAACGGTCTTTTTATTATTAATGTCGATGGTGATGTCCGCGGCGGTTTCGGCACAGGAGAAAATGACGCTCACGCTCGACGAAGCTTTGTCCATCGCCATGAAAAATAATATTCAGGTCATTACGGCGCAAAATACATACAATACGGCCGTGGCCGATGTATTGCCCAAAACCTGGGGCAATAATCTGCCGACGGTAGATCTGAATGCTCAATACAGTTTGGCCGACGAAAAAAGTACGTTCATTACCAACAGCGGAGTGAAAGAAAGCGCCGAGAGATATTCATATTCGCTGTCGGCCAATTATGTGCTGTTCGATGGATTTAAAAAGTATGGCGAGATGAAACAGGCGCGTTTGGATGAAAGTTCAGCGTTGTACACGTACGAGAACACCAAACAAGATGTCGCATTGCAGGTGTATAAATCGTATTTTGACGTTTTAAAAAATCAACAATTGTTACGCGTCAGCGAAGAAAATTTAAAACGCAGCGAGGAGCAATTGAAACGTCTCGAAGAACGTAATCGTCTAGGCGCACAAATTCTTTCGGATGTTTATAAACAAAAGGTACAAGTCGGTTCCGATCGTTTAGCGCTCAATCGCTCGAAAAATAATCTGAATACTTCCAAAGCAAGTCTTAATAGTTTGATCGGGATTGACGTCAATACGCAAGTTGAATTGAAAGACTTGGGTTTGGATGTGACGTTCGATGCGGCCGAGTATAATTTTGACAAAGCATTTTCGACGGCATTGGAGCAGCGCAAAGATTATCTATCCGGCGTTAAAAAGCTTGAAAGTTCTCGTGCTTCACTCAGAAATGCGCGCAGTGGTTTCTTTCCGACGTTATCGGCTTTTGCCGACTACAGTTGGTCTGATGCTTTCAAACCAGGCAGTTTCAAAGAAATCGGCGCTAATGACCGTGTAAGTGTCGGATTGAACTTCAGCATGCCGATCTTCAACGGTTTTCAGACATCCGCGGGCGTTATTCGCGCCGATCAAAGCGTGCAAACCGCCAAAAGCAACCTCGAAAATACGCGCCGCCAGGTTGCTTTAGATATTAAAATTGCATTGCTCAATTTACAGACCTCCTACGAAAACGTAAAACTCTCGGAAGAAAATGTTAATTCAGCGAAAGAAGATTTACGGCTTGCAACGGAAAAATATAATCTCGGCGCGGGAACGATTTTGGATCAGATCACGGCCAACGCCAGTTACGCGCAAGCGGAAGCTAATCACATTCAGGCCGTTTATGACTTTTTGTACGCCAAGCAACAATTTAATGTAGCGATAGGCGCGATCGAAACTAAATGATTTTTATAAACGATTAAACAGACAATTATACTTTTTAAGCAGGGAGTATACGTATGTCGAAAAAGAAAAAGATACTCATCGGCAGTATCCTGGCCGTCGTCATTACCGCGGTGGTCGTATTCAATCTAAGTAACAAAAAAGAAGAATCGACCGAGGTACAGACGGAAAAAGTCAAACGCGGCGATGTGATCAAAACCGTCAGCGCGTCCGGAAAGATCCAGCCGGTCACGGACGTCAAGATCAGTTCCAACGTCAGCGCGAAAATTATGCGCTTGTATGTCAAGGAAGGCGACAAAGTTAAAAAGGGACAGATTTTGGTGTCGCTGGATCGTACGAATTACGAAGCTGCGGTGAATCAGACTAAAGCAGAAGTACTGCGCACGCAGTCGCAGGTCATGAACGCAAAAGCGAATCTTGAAAAAGCGCAGCAGGATCACGACCGTGTCAAAGGATTGTTCGAAAAAAAACTGGCGGCTGAAGCCGAGATGCAAACAGCTACGGCTGCGCTCTTGACGGCCCAATCGACGTTAGCATCAGCGGAAAGCCAGGTGCAGTCGGCCGAAGCGCAATTAGCGCAGACGATGGATAATCTGAGTAAAACTGAAATTTATGCGCCAATCGAAGGAACCGTCAGTCAATTAAATAAAGAAGCCGGTGAAATTGCGCTGGGTTCGCAATTCTCTCAAGACGTGATCATGGTTGTGGCTAATTTGGCTCAGATGGAGGCGCGTGTAAACGTGGATGAAAACGACGTGATCGCTATTAATTTGGGTGATTCGGCCAAAATCGAAGTCGACGCATTGACCGGACGCTATATCAACGGTTATGTTACTGAAATTGCGAATAGCGCCAATGTCAAAGCCGCCGGCACACAGGAAGAGAAAACGGAATTTGAAGTCAAAATAGCATTGGCTGAAAACCTTGACGTATTACGCCCAGGTATGTCGACGACGGCAGACATTACAACCGACGTTCGTAATAATGTATTAAATGTGCCGATCCAGTGCGTCACCGTCCGCGAGCCTGAAAGATTAAAACGAAAAGAAGGCGTTGAAAAAGATGCAGCGATTGCCAACGATACGGCCAATGAATTTGTTCCCAATAAAGACGGCGTCGTGGAAGTGGTGTTTGTGATTGACAACGGCGTATCGGTTGCCAAAGCCGTCAAAACGGGCATTCAGAGCGAATCGCACATCGAAATCATCGACGGGCTCAAAGAAAATGATGAAGTAGTGGTCGGCAGTTACCGCGCGATAAGCAAATTGCTGGAAAACGGATCGAAGGTCAAAGTGAATAATGAAAAGAAGGCTAAAAAATTTGGCGATCAGTCGGATGGCGATGAGAAATAAAACAGCTTAATGCCGATACAAAAGGAAAAACTGTCATGGTTATTGACATAAGAAACATAACAAAATTATATAGAATCGGAACCGAAGAAGTTCACGCGCTGCGCGGCGTATCGCTGAACGTGCAAAAGAATGAATACATTGCGCTGATGGGGCCTTCAGGATCCGGTAAATCGACGTTGATGAACGTGATCGGGTGTCTCGATACGCCGACATCCGGAGAATATTTTTTCGAAGGCGAAGACGTGGCGAATATGTCCGACGATCAATTGGCGGAAATTCGTAATCGTAAGATTGGATTCGTTTTTCAGAATTTTAATTTGATCCCGCGCTCGAACGTGTTTCACAATGTCGAACTGCCGATGATCTATGCCGGGATGTCCGCTCCCGAACGGCGCAAGCGTACGGTTGAAGCCATTGAAAAAGTCGGGTTGGGCGAACGGATGAAACATAAGCCTAACGAACTTTCCGGCGGCCAGCGCCAAAGAGTGGCTATTGCACGCGCGCTGGTGAACAATCCCGCCATCATTTTGGCCGACGAGCCTACGGGAAATCTCGATTCAAAAACCGGTGAAGAAATCATGATGGTGTTTGAAGATTTGTATAAAGCCGGTCAAACGATCATTCTGGTGACGCATGAAGAGGACATCGCTTCCCATGCCCGTCGTGTGGTGAGATTGAAAGACGGCGTCGTGGAGATTGATGAAAAAATCACCGGCCGCAAAGTATTCAAAAAAGTTTTGGTTGATCACACGGAAGCTTAACGTCCAACAACGGAAAAACCATGAGACGATTAGTATACGAGATCAGTGAAGCATTCAAGATAGCGCTGACGGCGATCCGCGCCAATAAAGCCCGCGGTTTTTTGACGACACTCGGCATCGTCATCGGTATTACCGCCGTCTCTACAACGATGACGGTAATGGTCGGAATGAAAAATTCATTTCAAGCTCAATTATCAGCCTTAGGCTCTGACGTTTTATACGTTTCGAGGATGCCATGGATCATCATGGATGACTGGTGGAAGTACCGCAATCGTCGCCAGATTACGCTTGAAGAAAGTGAGAAACTTGAAAAGGCGCTGAGTGATAAAGTGGTTGCCGTCAATCCTTCAGTCGGAACAGCCCGTATGATCAAATTCGAATCGGAAACTTTGGAAGATGTATTTATTCGAGGCACTACACATAAGGAATTATTTACGTCATCCGCTTTGCCGGAATTCGGACGCTATATCAACGCGATGGACGTTAAGAATTCAAAATTCATTTGCGTGATCGGATCGGAGATTAAAGAAAAATTGTTTAAGAATAAGGATCCGATCGGGCGTCGGTTGAGAGTAGGGGCCTACAATTTCAGAGTCGTCGGCGTCATGGAAAAGCAAGGGCGTTTTTTAGGCGGGCTGGGCGGACCGAACTTGGACATCCAGGTATCGATACCGATTACGACGTTTTTGAAATGTTTCGGTAAACAGCGCGGACTGCAACTTGCTGTAAAAACCTTCGGGCCCCAAACGATGGCCGACACGGAAGAAGAGATCATCGGAGCCATGCGCAAGATCAGAAAATTGTCGCCGGTACAAGAAGAAAATTTTTCGATCAATCGGCAGGATACCTTTACCAAAGTGTACGACAGCATTATGGGAGTTGTCGGCATTGTCGGTGTGTTGATCACAAGCATTTCATTGTTTGTCGGCGGCATTGGCGTGATGAATATTATGTTTGTCTCGGTGACGGAACGTACCAAGGAAATTGGAATTAGAAAAGCGATCGGTGCAAAACGCAGGACGATTTTAGTGCAATTTCTTTTCGAAGCGTCAATGATTTGTTTGATAGGGTGTATTATTGCGTTGCTGCTGTCGTACGCGTTGAGTTGGGTCATTAATATTTTTTTCACGGCAACGTTGTCCATTGGAATTGTCATCATAGCGATAGTAATTGCAGTTTCGGTCGGCATCATGTCGGGATTTTTTCCGGCGTTGAAAGCGTCGCGCTTAGATCCGATCGATGCATTACGTTATGAATAATTTTTAAACAGCAAGGTTGATTGTATGCACATGGATTGGGTTGAAAGCATTAAAATGGCGATGACGGCCGTTGTGACCAACAAGCTTCGTTCACTGCTAACGTTGGTTGGCATCGTGGCCGGTGTCGCATCGATCATAGCCGTGATGACTGCGATCAAGATCGTGCAGACAAAAATGGAAACCGACATGAGCCGTTTGGGCTCAGGGGTTTTCCAGGTTCAAAAATGGCCGGCCATTGGAGGCCCTGGCACCAATTGGCGAAAAATCATGCGACGCAAGCCTCTTACTATAGAGCAAGCCGACCTGCTGCGTGAACGCGTGAAAGATGCGGAATTGGTCGGTGCGGAGTTGTGGGAGCAGCCGGCAACACTCGCGCATGAAGATCTCAAAACAAATAACAACGTTTCACTGGCGGGAGGCACTCCCGAATTTCAGATTAATAATAACCAATTGGTAGCGGTCGGACGTTTTATCACCGAAGAAGACGTCAAAGTCGGCCGTAACGTTATCGTGATCGGATCAAGAGTTGTCGCAAAGTTATTTCCTTTCAAAGATCCGATTGATCAAATTATCAAAATCAACGGACAAAAGTATACCGTTATTGGTGTATACGAGGAATTGGGAGACGGCCCTTCCGGTTCTGGCGACAATAGCGCGTGTATTCCTATCACGGCATTTGTTGATCAGTTTGGTTTAAAAGACAAAGAAGGTTTTGACCGTTCCGTCAATATTACGGTGAAAGCCAAACCCGGAGTGGTGCTGGAAGATTTGATCGAAGAAGTTCGCGGCGTATTGCGCGTTGCACGGAATGTGAAGCCACTTGAAGAAGATGATTTTGATTTCTTCTCAAACGACAGTATGATCAAAGCTTTCGGAGAAATGACGGCCGTGATTAAATTAGTGGCGATTGCGATGGGCGGGATTTCATTGATTGTGGCCGGGATTGGAATTATGAATATTATGCTGGTTTCAGTGACGGAACGTACGAAAGAAATCGGCATTCGAAAAGCCATCGGGGCGACGCGCGGCAATATCATGATGCAGTTCCTGATAGAAGCGGTTGTACTCTGCGAAATTGGGGGTTTGATCGGAATCGGTGTTGGAGTTGGGATCGGTAACATCGTAAGCTTTTTAATGGACGTTCCCGTGACGATTCCTTATGACTGGGCTTTTGGAGGATTGATTTTCTGTAGTTTTATCGGAATCATCTTCGGCATGTGGCCAGCTTCCAAAGCATCCAAACTTGATCCAATTGAGTCATTACGATACGAATAAAAACTCGAACTTAAGTTGAAGTTAGACAAAGCGGGTAACGAAATCCCCGCTTTTTTTGTTGGCAAAAATTTGACTGAAATAGT